>NZ_JAMPLB010000034.1:0-83667 GCF_039962325.1 Leptolyngbya sp. PL-A3 | reverse complement strand
GCAACTGCTGTATTCCTGATCTACCCCATCGGTCAAGGTTCCTTCTCTGACGGGATGCCCTTGGGTATCTCGGGTACCTTCAACTTCATGTTCGTGTTCCAGGCAGAGCACAATATTCTGATGCACCCCTTCCACATGCTGGGCGTAGCGGGTGTGTTCGGTGGTTCTCTTTTCTCTGCGATGCACGGTTCTCTGGTGACCTCTTCTCTGGTGCGTGAGACCACCGAGACCGAGTCTCAGAACTACGGTTACAAGTTTGGACAAGAAGAAGAGACCTACAACATCGTGGCAGCCCACGGTTACTTCGGTCGTCTGATTTTCCAATACGCATCCTTCAACAACTCTCGCGCACTGCACTTCTTCTTGGGTGCATGGCCTGTAGTAGGTATCTGGTTCACCGCGCTGGGTATCAGCACGATGGCGTTCAACCTGAACGGGTTCAACTTCAACCAATCGATTCTGGATTCTCAGGGTCGGGTAGTGAACACCTGGGCGGACATTCTGAACCGCGCGAACCTGGGTATGGAAGTGATGCACGAGCGCAACGCTCACAACTTCCCCCTCGACCTGGCTGCTGGTGAGGCTGCTCCTGTCGCTCTGACCGCTCCTGCTATCAACGGTTAATCCTGAGCTACCTAACAAAAAAGCGCTCCTTCGGGGGCGCTTTTTTGTTGCTGATTGCGGGCTATCGGAACCAAATCGAGATTATTTGTGAGCCTGTCAAGTCTTTTGACTTTGAGCCATCAGATAAACAACAACCTCATCGAGGGATTGGAAGATTCCATCTGGCCAACGCGATCGCTCTTGCCTAAGCACATACTCTTCTTTCGTACTGGCATCATTTTGAAGAAGTTGATAACCAATGCTGGCCGCAATTTTTCTAATCGTCTCGAAAGTAGTCATAGGGAAGCACGAGGAGGTGAATTAGTTCCATCAAATCAGTTGAAATACTGAGTATCACTCTGCTTTCGGATACACCTTCTTCTACTTCTCAAGAGAGAAAAAATAAGGTTTTTAGTCTGGATAGCCTTCTCCTTAACAGTCCTGCAACGCCATTCATTCTGAATCCTATAAGTAGGCTCGTTCTGATAAGGGTAATAGTGTAAATATTTATACTAATCAAGATGCTGTCTCACCTTCTGCTGCCTCATCTCCATTTGCCCGCATTTTGGCGATCGCCTCGCTAACCCACGTTCGAACGCTCGACTTAGGAGATTTCCAGATAAGAACTTCCCCATTATTTGGAAAAAAGGCGCGGCGAAGCCGCGCCTTTTTTCCAAATAATGGGGATATTGTTTCTCAGAAATCTCCTTAGGTACCGTTGGGGTAGAGTTCTAAGCGTGTGGATGGGATGTGGTGAAAAAGGCACGAAGTACCCCTTTCACCACGTTCCATTCACGCGTTCGAAACATGGCCAACTGATACTTGTCCTTCGATATCTCTTTTGTTACCACTGTAGGAGGATAAACAGTTCTTACTGTAGTCCTGAAAGAGGCTGAATTCAAACAATGCCAGACGGGTAAAACTTAAGTGATATGAAAAACGCACTCCCCCCAGACGCGATTCATGCGCGGCTACAGTATACATATACGCTGTTTCACGATATTCGGCAGAAATTTAATAAAAATGCTGTTGAACGAGGAGGTTACGAACGAGCAGATGTTACTTCAATGTATGTTCGTAAGTATGGTGTCAAGGCTTACGCATTCCTGGGCGGTGCTAAAAACTGTGCTGTAGAGTCTTCATTTACTGAGGAACAGGAGCGTTATATCGATGAAACCCTAACATCACTCACGGGCTTTATTGTCGGCAAATATGCAACCTGTTCATTCGCAGATAGAGTTACTCATCATTATGTTCACACCACTGCGCCTTACTTCGTTCTGGCGATGTTGGGAAGTACTGAGGCTCTACTCAACGAGTACCTGAATGCTAAACCGGAAGATGCCGCGATTTTGGATGCTATTTTCCGTGTGGCAGGCGGTGAAGGATTTCGTGACCTAATGCGTATCTATGGTGCTGATCTGCTTGATGGGGTTTTAACCAACAAAAAAGTGTCACAACCTAAAACTTTAGCCTTCGTAGATCTTCATGATTGCTATCGTAAGGATGACTCAGGGAAAACACTTCCCGGCAAGTACGAAGTTTGGTGTCCTGGACGCAGTTTGGCACGGGCATATCTCAATCAGTGTCAGATAGCGGCGCAAACCTTAGCCAACCAACACGGTGTCCGTTTTGCGCCGAGTACAAGCGAAGAATTTCAGGCCTTTCCCCAAGAAATTAGTATCTATATGAAGCAGTTTCTGCAAGCTATGATTTCTCCCATATTAGAAAAATATGGGATTACCTGACTATAGGTTGCCACCCTATAGCCATAGAGTGCTGCTCATATCTTGCACCTTTTATTAGAACCCCACACCAGGAAAAGTGCTATCAAACTTCGGTTTCAACTTTTGAAACCATATCGGATAGCCAGGAAGCAACCTGATAGATTTAATTCAACGTTCACTATTCTTCAGGAAGCAATATGAAACACATTGCGATCGCCCTGCTTGGTATTGGTAGCACTCTGGTGTCGGGTATTGGCGGACAGGTACAGTCTGCCGATTTGATGGTGAACTTTAAGCAGTCAGTTAATAGAGGAGAGGCAACGACTTCTCAAGTGAGTGATGCAACGCCTGATCAGCCTGTAACACCCATATCTTCTCAGCAGAAGGATAATGCTCCCTGTATTGCCTGTGGTATGGGTTGATGTTCAAGCGATCGCGCCCGGCACCGTGGATAGGGCTCTCGCTGATGCCTACACCTGATTTTTTCCAGGCTTCACAACCACTATTTGAAGCGGGAGCCGTGCAGGTTTTGGAGTGGAGCTTTGATATGGGGTGGGAAGCAGATTTACCGGATTGGGTCACCCATCTGCTGGAGTTTTATAGCCAGCGCGATCGCCTGCTGGGACATGGAGTCACCTATTCTTTACTCTCAGCTCAATGGGAAGAAGCCCAAGATCAATGGCTGAAGAACCTGCAGGAGGAGTGCAAACGGTATCGCTATCGTCACATCTCTGAGCATTTTGGTTGGATGGCGGCGGGCAACTTTGTCCAGAGTGCCCCGCTGCCCCTGCCGCTGACAGCCGACACATTGCGTTTAGGGTGCGATCGCCTCAATTGTTTAGCAGCGGCGGCAAAGGTTCCTATTGGCTTAGAAAACCTGGCTTTTGCATTTGGGCAGCGAGATGTTGAAGAGCAAGGAACTTTCCTCGATCAACTGCTGGCCCATGTTCAAGGTTTTCTGGTGCTGGATCTGCACAATTTGTATTGCCAAATTCACAACTTTCAGCAATCACCAGAAGCATTACTCAAGCGCTACCCACTCCATCGGGTTCGGGAACTCCACATTTCTGGCGGTTCCTGGAGCAAAAGTGCATCGAGTGATTCTATGATTCGACGGGATACCCACGACGGGCCTGTTCCAGAAATGGTATTCGAGTTACTGGCGATCGCACTCCAACATTGTTCCCATGTTGAAGCCGTAATTTTCGAGCGTCTGGGGCATACCCTTTCAACTGAGACGGAACAACAGCAGTGGCGACAGGATTTCCAGCGTATTCAGCAAATCGTTCACCAAAGGCGACGATGACAAAAGATTTAGCGCACTTTCAGAGTACTCTACTAGAAATTCTGGCTGCCTCAACGGATGCAGATGGCCTTTTACTCCAATTGCAACAGGAGGAGTTCTCCCAGCAATGGACCGATTACATTGCAACCTTCGAGCTTCCCATGGTGGAAGTTGCGGCTGAATTGGTTCGGAAATGGGGAAAACGCTCAGCAGACGTGCGTAAGCCCTAACTCTTAATAATTTGTGCTGCTTCCTCTTTTTCAACATCTGTCACTCGGAGGGCAACATGGGTTTTGAAGGTAGTCATCGCAAACCTCTTTTGTATGGAAACACAGGGGTGCATCCCACTTTTGCAGATTTGGAAACCCGCTTTTGTAAGTGGGATGCACCCAAACACAAAACGCATTAAGTTGCTAATCGCCATCCCCGGATTTTCAGGCGATCGCCTTCGACGGCTGTGGATCGGGCAACTTCAGGGAAATAATGCCTGCGGCCAACACAAATAGGGTAGACACCCCTAAACATCCCACTAGCCCCGAAAGTTGATAAACCAAGCCCGACAGCACCGTGCCAACCAATCGTCCACCGGAATTTGCCATGTAATAGAACCCGACGTTCAGTGCCACTTTGTCATCGTCCGTAAAGGCTAATACCAGGTAGGAGTGAACGGCTGAGTTGAAGGCAAATACGATGCCAAAGACAGCCAATCCTACAATGATGACCTGAGCGGCTGGAAGCCCAGCTTGAAGGGCAACGGCGATCGCCGCTGGCACGGTCGTTAGGGTAAAGGTCCAGAACTGAATTGTTTTAGACTGGGGCGGTTGCCCACCATTAAACCGATTTAACAACGTGGGGGCTAGAAATTGAACGGCTCCATAACCAATCACCCAACACGCCAGAAATCCACCCGCCTCAAAGAATGACCACCCTAAAATGCTGCGGAGAAATACAGGTAAACCCACCACAAACCAGACATCTCTGGATCCAAATAGGAAGAATCGTGCTGCCGAGAGGACGTTAATCTCAGGGCTTTTAGAAAACAGTTGGGTGAACTTGACCTTCGCTTTAATCTTGCCCATACCTCCGGGCAGGAAAAAGCCTGTCAGCATCACTAAAAAGAGACCCGCTGCCATCATCCACAGCGAATTCACAAAGCCCACAGTCGCCAGTAGCGCTGCCCCCATGAAAAAGCCCACGCCCTTGAGGGCATTCTTCGAGCCTGTAAGGACAGCTACCCACTTGAACAGGGAGGATTGTGCGTCCTGAGGCACCACTAGACGAATGGCACTCTTAGAACTCATCTTGGTGAGGTCTTTGGCAATACCGGAAAAAGCCTGGGCTGTCATAACGTAGGCGATCGCCATCCACTGCACCCAATCCCGGTTCAGGAATGACAGCATGAGTAGTGCAAATACCTGTAGCCCAATTCCTGCATAGAGTGTGAGCTTCAAACCCATCTGGGAACCAATCCAACCTCCCAGAAAGTTAGTAACAATACCAAATGCCTCATAAAAGAGGAACAGAAATGCAATTTGCAGAGGGGTGTAGCCAATCTCGTTAAAATACAGCAGCACCAACATTCGCAGTGCGCCATCGGTGAGCGTAAAGCCCCAATAGGCGAGCGTCACCAGCATGTAATTTTTGAGATTGGCATTAGAGGCGGTTGTCGCTGCACCCATGGATTTGAACTCCTTACGGTTTGAGGCTTAGAGCAACTTTTTTCGCCAGTTCGGCCATGCGGTTTACGTAGCCCCACTCGTTGTCATACCAGGCCAGAATTTTCACCTGGGTGTCATTCACCACCATCGTTGAAAGGGCATCAATGATAGAAGAACGAGGATCATCCTTATAGTCAACCGACACAAGGGGGCGCTCCTCATAGCCCAAAATGCCCTTAAGTGGGCCATCAGCCGCCGCTTTCAGGAGAGTATTCACCTCTTCAACCGTAGTGGGTTGAGTAATTTCAAAGACACAATCTGTTAACGAGGCATTGAGGAGAGGCACTCGCACTGCCAAGCCATTGAGCTTCCCCTTCAATTCGGGATAAATGAGGGCGATCGCTGTTGCAGAACCCGTCGTAGTGGGAATCAGTGACAAGCTGGTAGCCCGCGCCCGTCGCAGGTCTTTGTGGGGTGCATCGACAATCGTTTGAGTATTGGTGTTGTCGTGAATGGTTGTGATGACCCCGTGCCGAATACCCAGACCTTCATGGATAACCTTGACGACAGGAGCCAAACAGTTCGTAGTGCAGGACGCAGCCGTTAATAGGTGATGCTGCTCAGGATGATAGAGATGATCATTAATCCCCATCACAATATTCAACGCTTGCTCCTTAACCGGGGCGGCCACAATTACCTTCTGTACCCCCCGCTTGAAGTACGGGTCAAGGGTTTCAATCGTTCTGAACTTGCCAGAACACTCCAATACTAAGTCAACCCCTAATTCATCCCAGGGTATCTCGCCAGGAGTGTGATACTCGCTAAAGCTCAGGGACTTGTTATCGATCCAGATGCGATCACCCTTCGACTCAACTTCTGGATACCACCGGCCATGGACTGAATCAAACTTCAGTAGGTGAGCGGCAGCCTCGGTTTCCCCTTTGACTTCGTTGATGTGGACAAACTCTAATTCCGGCCAGCCCCAGGCTACCCGGAGTGTCAGCCGTCCCATTCTGCCAAAGCCATTAATGCCAACTCGAATCGCCATAACTTGTTCTGACGTGAAGATATAAAACTGAAAACTCTTCTTGCATTGCCGTAATTTACCCAGAGGCAGGCTCGGAGCCTCTCTTCAACAAGTGCTTCTGCACAGCCTCGTAGGTTTTGTGCGGCAGGAGGAAACCAGCCTCCAGTATGAGCCAGGAGGTATTGTTGAGGAATATTCCAAAAACTCTACCAATCCAGGCTTCTTCTAGAGCGATCGCAATCTACACACCGTTTCTCAACAGGGTGCAACCATAAGTCCACACCTCTCATCCAACTTTAAGGGGTATTTAGCTTTATCATTTCAAAATAAATTGATTTGACAAGTCAAGTAGAACACATGAAGTATTAATAAAATTGATGTTTAACTTCAGTCGCCGCAGGGACGGGCAGGCAAGATAGGGCTGAATCGGCGAAACTCTGATAGATACTGCTCCAGGACAACAAACTGGGAAAGGTTCAAGCTGTAGTAAATCCACCGCCCCTCCTGCCTGGAGCGAACTAATTCTGCTGCTTTCAAGTTTTTTAGGTGGAAGGAGAGCTTTGACTGTGTGACCCCTAGCTTCTCACAGAGATCGCAAACACAGAGTTCCTGATCTCTTAGTAGCTCGATGACTTGAATTCGTAGGGGATCAGAGAGTGCGTGAAACCCTGCAACAATAGAGCTTGATGGTAGTGCAGTAGGCTTTTGCATCAAAATTTATTGAATCGATTTGTCTTGAAATGTAGCTTTTTTTGAAAGGATGGTCAACTAACTACGGTAACCGGCATTGCAATAGACATCGCCCTGATGTGAACTATTGCTAATCGTATAAAGCTTATTCAATGCCTTTTCAACTGTAATCTTGCTATCGGCAATTCAATTATCCATGAAGTGGTACTGTCAATATAGGCAAGGCGATCGGAAGTAACCAAACCCAAAGTTGACACTGGCTTTGATTAATTTCTGATTGGCTGAGAAGAAAGTCAATTCGTTCTTCTAATCGAGTGACAGGAGTTGTGTCATAGAATGCAGCGCAGTGATAATGAGGAGTAGAAGTAGCTCGCACAACAAACAACAAGGTTTCTGCTAATGTCAGAGGATCGACCCGCTGGGCTGCCCAACCATCTGCGCGAAGCTCTCGTAACAGTAGTAGTTCTTGCCAAAGCAATTCCGTTTTAGGGAGCCAAAAGGTGAATTGCCGAATCCAATTTAGCCAGAAGAAGAAGAAAGTATCATGGTAATACCAGTGCGCTTCTTCATGGCTCATAACGGCTTCTATTTGGTTCTCACTCAAAGATTGCAGCAAGCCCCGGCTAACGACTAACTCTGATTTCCAGAGACCGACTTGAGCTGCAAATAGATTGTGAATTTCTAAGACTCGCCCTGTTCTACCTAAGATGATGGTTGATTGTAGCGATCGGACTTGTTGAATCGCTTGCCATTGTTGTCCAAACAGGAAGGCAAGCGATACCCCTGCAATTACAAAAAATCCTAAAGCAATGTGGCATCCCATCCATCCAACAGGATATTGCAGCATTGTGCCATGATGCCCCATGCCGAGGACAATCATACTCGTCGTTAGCAACAGAAGAGGCGGCAAAAGAAACGCTCCTAAAGTTCGTTGCCAACGGTTAGCCCACGTACCTGGAGAGCGGAACCAACAAAGCCGGGTCAGTCCTGCGATCGCCACGGCTATGAGCATGATGCTTAAATGCATTATTGCTTCTCCCTGTTTTGCCGCAGAGCTCGAATCCGATCCGCGATCGCCTCCAGTTGTTCTAAACTACCTGTATCCAGGCTATCTGCAAATGCTGCAACCACGTCAGGATTGCTCACTGCGAGAAACTGATTCAGTTGGGCATGGGATTGTAGAGCCCTAGCTTCTTCTTGAGAGATTTGGGGTTGCCACTGGAAGGCTTTTTCCTGTTTATGGCACATGACCCAACCTTTCTGCGCTAGACGATTTAAGACTGTTGTAACAGAGGCTTGGGCAAGTTCGCGATCGGGGTCAGACAGGATGCGATCGTGAATTTCCTTAACGGTTGCTGACCCAAACTCCCAAAGGATTTCCAGGATCTCGCTTTCGAGTGGACCCAATGAGAGCTGCTTAGGGCGGTGGTCTGGCAGAGGCGACATGGGTAATGGGAATCCAAAATTGAAATCAGTTTACACTGCCGACAGGATCTATTCTTCTCCACGTAGGATGAACCGTCCCTAGAACCGATGCGAATACCTCCTTCAGCCTTTGCTTGAGTTTCTGCAACCTAAAGGTTTGTAAAACTTTGACAGGTTGTCTTTTGACAACGTATTCAGGTGTGGGGCATAGTCATCACGCCTCTGTTTTTGACAAAAGGCAATCAATATGAGTAAGTCAGCAACCGCTTTTAATCAAACATCAACTGTCCAATCTCCTGGTCATCGGTTTTACCGAACCGTATGGCGCTGGCACTTCTATGCTGGTTTATTTGTCATTCCCTTCATGCTCATTTTGGCAATAACAGGCATTATCTACCTGTTTAAGCCTCAGCTTGATACTGCCATGTATCACAACTTGATGTTTGTGCAACCTGGAGCTAACACTCTGTCCTATACAGAACAGGTGCATTCCGTTCAGAAGATATATCCTGGTGCGACTGTCACTCAAGTTACACCTAACATTGCAGTCGATCGCAGCAGTGAAGTATTGGTAACGACGACAGATGAACGCAACTTGATGGTCTTTGTCGATCCTCATACAGGCCAAGTGTTAGGCAGCCGAGATGAAGATAATAACCTTCAGGCGATCACCCGCAAGATTCACGGTGAGTTATTGATCGGCAAGTTGGGGGATTATCTGGTCGAGTTGGCTGCTTGCTGGGGGCTAGTGCTGTTGATTTCAGGACTTTACTTGTGGCTGCCACGGAACAAATTCTCAGTTTTAGGCACTTTAATTCCCCGTCTTTGGAGCCAGAACAAGCGAGTATTCTGGAGAGATTTGCATGCTGTTCCTGGCTTTTATGGCATTCTCTTGATCGGGTTTCTGATCCTCACGGGCTTACCCTGGACGGGCTTTTGGGGAGAAACTTTTGCCAATGTATATGGAAAGTTTCCCGCTCAAATGTGGGATGACGTGCCCCAATCAACCGTATTGACCGGCTCACTGAACCAGCGAGGGCAAGTAGTGCCTTGGGCTGTAGAACAGCTACCCATGCCGCAATCGACAGATGCTGGTCACAGTAACCACGGCAATCACGGAGAGGCCGGTTCTGCTCCTACTCAAGCGGGCGTTATCCCTGGTACGACCGTAGATCTCAACTCTGTTATTGCCTTAGCTCAAGAGAAGGGTGCACCTCCTGGCTTCAGTGTGACGTTACCGGAAGGAGAAACAGGGGTATACACAGTTTCGGCTTTCCCGGGTGACCCAACTCAGGAAGTGACAATGCACATTGATCAATACAGTGGCAAAGTGCTGGCAGACGTCCGATGGAAAGATTATGGTCTACTTCCCAAAGCTGTCGAAATGGGAGCTGCGATTCACATGGGAAAATATTTTGGATGGGCAAACCAATTGCTGATGCTGCTCGCAGCTTTGATTGTGATGTTGCTCTCGATTACGGGAGCCGTGATGTGGTGGCAACGTCGTCCTCAAGAACCTGGGCTTATTGGTGCTCCTGCTATGCCACCCTATGTACAAAATTGGCGGGTTCCATTGGCGATCGTTGCAGTGCTGGGACTAGCATTTCCCCTAGTTGGCCTTTCGCTGGTGGTTGTCCTTCTGCTGGACTACTTTGTGTTGTCGCGTATTCCCGCACTTAAGCGAGTTTTTAACTAAAGTTTGGTATAAGGAGATTTCTGAGAAACAATATCCCCAATATTTGGAAAAAAGGCGCGACTTCGCCGCGCCTTTTTTCCAAATATTGGGGAAGTTCTTATCTGGAAATCTCCTTAGGTTTATTGCTGCTGAATTCGTAGTAGAAGTACTTGCCAAGGAGCATCTGGATGAGGTCTAGGGGGCGATCGCGCTCTGCTGCAACATGGAACTTGAGCACTTTTGTTGATTTAGATCTCAACCGACAGAACCACAGAAGCTGAGCTGCTTATGGGGAACTGGCCCTGGATCCATGGACTGGGTTCTGTCTAATGCAGCTTAAATCGACAGAAAAATACATGTTAAACATGAGAAGCAGAACGTACCCCGGAGCCAAGAAGCCTTTCAACACAAGTTCTTCACATTCATCACTTAGAATTATTGCATTAGAAACAACAGACACTTAACCGTAAGTACCTTTATTCTCTTAAGGCTTATGGCTATGGCACTTTATCCATCGAAATAACAACTAGCTATGGAAGTCATTCAAGAATTACGTAAGCAGGAATGGTGCCTTTCGGAAACGATCGCCATCATTAAGACAGAACTCGCTAATATTGGCGGTCATACCTATCGTGAATGTTGGCTGGATTCCTATCAAGATCTCAGTGCAGCAAAGCGTTATACCCGCTTACGGTGGTTTGTTGATGTCGCAACCCAAAAGAAGGGTGCTCGAATACTCAAAAGAACAGAAGTGGAAAAAGCCGCTCGGGCGATCGCCCTATGGGCAGAGCTAGCCTGGTTAGAAGGTGAACTAAACCGTGCGGGTCTAGAAATACAGACAATAGAGAAGACAATGATATAGCAAGGGCTACAACAGTCTTCAGCCAAAAGCTAAATTATGGACGAGCTGGGTTTGACGTACTTAGGATTTTTACAAGATTAAAACCTGTAACTTTTATGGGAGCGTGCGGCTCCGCCGCACGCTCCCATAAAAGTTATACAAGTTATTTTTGTAAGGATCCTTGAGGTCAAGGACATGTTTGCCGTAAACGCTTGTCTGGGTCTAGGCAAACCCATTACCCTGTGTGGAGTAATGAGAGCGTTGCAATTGCCTCGATCAGAGCATGCTAACTATTTTATAGCTCTCAGCAACACCGATTTTTGTGTGACTCGTTCAGCCGAAATACAGCGCTTTTCAAACGCTTAAAACCTGGTTGTTTTTGTGGGAGCCGCGCGGAGCGCGGCTCCCACAAAAACAACCGTGGCTGATTCAAGCACAGAGTGCTGTAAATCAGTAAAAGGCTTGCCATCCTCATTCTGCTAAATCTCTTGCCAGAAGGTGGTTTCCCACTCTGGGCAGATTGCCAGAAGGGCTAGTTCTGCCCAGAGTGATATATAGCCCTATATGCCTGCTGATTGAGATGCTCCTCAAATCGAAACAGCGTTGGATGCAGCAACCCGAGATCAGCAACCTGGTGCGGGAACTGCGCTGCATCATGCAGTTATCTCAGGAAAAGTTTGCCGACGAATTAGGCATGACCTTTGCCACGATTAATCGTTGGGAGAATGGGCACGCTACGCCTTCGCCCCTGGCACTCAAGCAAATTAATACTCTCCTGAATCAGTTAGGAGAGCAAGGTGAGGTACTACGAGTGAAGTATTCCTCAAAGACGGCAACGGAGAGGAGGTCTGAATCGTGGTAACGCCTGCAGAGATTTTTGCTGGTGGCGGTGAGATGGGGGTGCTCATGCGATCGCTCGACTGGTCGCAGACGCCCCTTGGCTCTATCGAAACCTGGTCGCAGAGCTTACGAACGTCTATCAGCATTTGTTTATCGTCCCGGTTTCCGATTCTGCTTTGGTGGGGAACGGATTTGGTGATGTTTTACAACGATGCTTACCAACCCATTCTGGGAACCAAGCATCCAAAGTCGATGGGGCAGCGGGGACGAGACTGTTGGAGCGAAGTATGGGACGTGATCGGCCCCATGCTGGAAGGAGTTTTACTGACTGGAGAGGCTACGTGGTCGGAGAATCAAGTACTTCTGCTCGATCGCCACGGCTATATCGAGGAGTGCTATTTCACGTTCTCCTACAGCCCCATTGCTGATGAAACGGGCGGCACTGGTGGCGTGTTTACGGCTGTGACAGAAACGACCCGACAAGTTATTGGGGAGCGGCGCTTGCAGACTCTCCGGGATCTTGCTGCTGATACCGCTAAGGCAAAAACGGTTGAGGAAGCTTACAAGGCAGCGATCGCAGCGCTGGCTAGTAATATCAACTGCATCCCATTTGCGTTGCTTTATCGAATTGAATCTGACGATCAGGCTCATCTAGTGGGAGCGACCGGATTGGAAGCTGAAACCCTTGCGAGTCCAGGCGTAGTTGATTTATCTCGAGCTCAGGAGTGGCCATTTCAACCAGCGCGAGCTACGAGGCAACCTCAGCGAATTGAGAATTTGAGAACTCGATTTGGCGAGTTGTTCGACAGAAATGGGACGACGATCGCCCATGATGCAATCCTATTGCCCTTAACTCAGGCGGGTGACAAGCAGCGGGTTGTTGGATTTCTGGTGCTAGGCATCAGCCCGAAACTCGCGTTCGATCCGGAATATCAAAGCTTTTTCGATCTCGTTACCGGAAACGTAGAAACGGCGATCGCCAATGTCGAAGCTTACGAAGCAGAACGCCAACGGGCTGAGGCACTGGCAGAATTGGATCGTGCCAAAACAACCTTCTTCAGCAATGTTAGCCACGAGCTTCGGACCCCGCTGACGCTGATGTTAGAACCGCTGGGCGAGACGCTCAACCGACTGAACGGGCAACTGCCTGCAGTTGAGCAGGAACAGTTGCAGATGGTGCAACGCAATGGACAGCGGTTGTTGAAACTGGTCAACACACTCTTAGACTTTTCTCGCATCGAAGTGGATCGGATGGCAGCCGTATATGAACCGACCGATTTAGCTGCATTCACAACTGAGCTTGCCAGTGTGTTTCGTTCTGCGATCGCCCAAGCCAATCTGAGTCTTATCGTTGATTGTCCACCCCTGGCTGCACCCGCCTGGGTTGATCAGGAGATGTGGGAAAAGATTGTGCTGAACCTGCTTTCCAACGCCTTCAAGTTTACCCTTAAGGGCGAGATCGTCGTTGTAATGCGTGAACGCCACGACCAGATTGAACTGGAGGTTCGAGATACTGGGATTGGGATTTCCCCCGATGAGTTGCCCCACATTTTTGAGCGGTTCTATCGGGTCCGTGAAGCAAAAGGGCGAACCTATGAAGGCACTGGCATTGGACTGTCGCTGGTTCAGGAGCTAGTGTGGCTTCACGGTGGCACAATCGATGTCAAAAGCGTTGTGGGGCAAGGGACATGCTTCACCGTTTCTATTCCGACCGGGTATGCCCACCTACCGCAAAACCGCATTGGAGTATCCCGCACCCTGGATTCCACTGCAACGGGGACTAAAACCTGGGTACAAGAATTCTTACACTGGCTACCCGAAGAAGGGAATGGGAGGCAGGACGGGAATGGCAGTTCCTCCCCGGCTCCCATCTCCTCACTCTCGTCTTCTGCTGCGGCTCGAATTCTGCTCGTTGACGATAACCGGGATATGCGCGATTACGTCAGGCGGTTGTTGTTTGATCAGGGGTATACCGTGGAAACCGCGATCGATGGCAGAGCGGCGTTGGTAGCCATTGAGCAACAGCAGCCGGATCTTATTCTGGCCGATGTGATGATGCCTCAACTGGATGGGTTTGGGCTATTGCGAGAATTACGGGCAAATCCAAGTACGCGAGAAATTCCAATTATTTTGCTGTCGGCTCGGGCGGGTGAAGAAGCTTGTATTGAGGGGCTAGAAGTAGGAGCCGATGACTATTTAACCAAACCCTTTTCTGCCCGTGAATTGCTAGCACGAGTCGAAGCAACGTTGAAGCTGAGCCAACTGCGACAAGTGGCAGGACAACAAGAGCAATTGCTGCGGCAGCAGGCAGAAGCGGCACGACAGCAGGTCGAGACAATTCTATCTAGCATCCAGGATGGATTTTTTGTTCTCAATCGCAACTGGCACTACACCTACGCCAACGATCGCTTCTGCGAATTGGCTGGGAAATCGCGGGAAGAATTGCTGGGTTATAGCTATTGGAAGCTATTTCCAGATGCTATTGATACAGAGGCTTATGTTCAATTCCATCAAGCGATGAGTGAACAGACGCCTCTCCAATTTGAGCATCTTTATCTACCCTGGAATCGTTGGTTTGAGTATCGGGTTTACCCGTCCCCAGAGGGACTGACAATTTTTGCGGCTGAAGTAACCGAGCGCAAACAAGCTCAACAACGCGTGGAGTTTCTAACCGAATTAAGCCAGAAACTGGGTACGGTAACAGATGTAGGAGAAATTAACCGCATCGTCACCCACGCAGTCGGAACGTTTTTCAATGGGCATCGTTGCTACTATCTTGATGTTGCGCCAGATGGCAATCACGTCACGGTTTTACCGGATTGGCGGCTCGATGGACCCGATCTGGCGGGAACGTATAACCTCGCCCTTTTTGGCGCAGAGGACTGGTGGAAAACGGCAGCACAGCAACCGTTCGGCATTGATGATGTAACTGTACATCCCTGGACAAAGGATTTCGTCGACAATTACATGCTGATCAATATGCAATCCTATGCGATCGCACCATTTGTGCGGGAAGGACATTGGGTGGCTTCGATCGGCGTCAGTTTTAACCAGCCGCGTTGTTGGACCGTGGATGAGTTGTTGTTATTGGAAAACGTTGTTGCGCGCGTCGTTCCGATTATCGAACGTGCCCGCGTCGAAGCAGCTTTGCGCCAATCGGAAGAGAAATATCGTAGCCTGTTCAACTCCATGGACGAAGGGTATGTTCTGGCTGAGATGATTGTTGAGGAAAATGATCAGCTGGATGCCCCCGGCACTGTGCCTCGCGCGACTGACATTTTGTATTTGGAAGCAAATCCGGCGACGGTACGAATGCTTGGGCAAGATTTCACCGGACGGCGGCTGAGAGAATTTAACCCAAATGCTGAGGAACACTGGTATGAAATCTTTGGTCGCGTTGCTCAAACGGGTATCGGTGAGCGCTCGGAGCAATACGCCAAGCTGACGGAAACATGGTATGACTGCTACACCTTCAAAGTGGGTGACGAACACAGCCGGAAAATTGCCATTGTCTTCAACGACATCACTGCTCGCAAACAAGCGGAACTCGAAATCCAAAAATTTGTCTCCCTGGCCGACAACAGCACCGAATTTATCGGGATGTGCGATCTGGATCTGGTACCGTTTTATGCCAACCAAGCTGCTCTACAACTGGTTGGCCTTGAGGATCAGCAGTACAAGGAAACTCCGGTTAACGAGTTCTTTTTTCCCGAAGATCAAGATTTTATTGTCAATGAAGTCTTGCCACGGGTATTGCAAGACGGATGGGCAGAAGTGGAAATTCGGTTCCGTCACTTCAAAACAGGCGAAGCCATCTGGATGATTTACAACGTGTTTTACATCCGAGACGCGAACAATCAGCCGATTGGTTTAGCAACCGTCAGCCGCAATATTAGCAGTCGCAAACAAGCTGAAGCAGATCGCCAGAAGGCTGAACTGGCACTGCGAGAAGCCAACGTGCAGTTAGAGTCTGCTTTAGCGGCCGGAGCTGTTTACACTTGGCGGTGGGACATTCCGGCAAATCAAATACTGGTGAATGCGACGCTGGCCCAATTGTTTGGCTTAGACCCAGCCATCTTAACCCCGACAGGAGTAACGATTGAGGTCTTTACCCGTTCAATCCATTCAGAAGACCGTCCTCGCGTTTTAGCTGCCATGCAACAGGCGATCGAGACCGGTGATGTGTTTACGGCTGAGTACCGGGTCTATAATGCGACGGGTGAAGTGCGATGGGTCACAGCGCGGGGGCAGGTGGAATATGATGCGGCGGGTAATGCGATCGCCTTTCTGGGTGCGCTTGCCGATATTACCGAGCGCAAACGGGCAGAAGAAGATCGCGATCGCTTCTTCCAACTGTCCTACGATATGCTGGCGATCGTTCATATGGACGGGTATTTCGTTCACCTGAACCCCGCATGGACGAAGATACTGGGATATTCCATCGAAACGCTGATTGGTCAGAGCTACATTGCGTTTGTTCATCCAGACGATCGAGCAAGGACAATTGCTGAAGCGAAAGTCCTCGCCGAGGGCAGTCCAACCATTGGTTTTGAGAACCGTTATTGCGCTCAAGATGGCTCCTATCACTGGATTTCATGGAATGTGGTTCCCTCGGTCGATCAGAAGTTACTTTACTGTGTAGCGCGGGATGTTACCGAGCGAAAACAAGTTGAAGCTGAGCGTGAACAACTGCTCATCCGTGAACAAACTGCCCGTGAAGAAGCTGAACGTGCCAATCGCATCAAAGATGAATTTTTAGCAGTACTGTCCCACGAACTGCGATCGCCCCTTAACCCTATTCTCGGCTGGTCTAGATTGCTCCAAAGTGGCAAGTTAGATCAAACGAAAACAGCACAAGCGCTGGCAACAATTGAGCGGAATGCAAAGCTGCAATCGGAACTCATTGAAGACCTTCTAGATGTATCCCGAATCCTAAGTGGCAAGCTCAGCCTTAACGTATTTCCAGTTCATCTAACTGCCATCATTGAGGGTGCTCTGGAAACCGTCCAGTTGGCAGCCGAAGTCAAATCTATCTCAATAGAAGTAAGCCTTGCACCTAATGTTGAACCTGTTTTGGGTGACTCTACTCGGTTGCAGCAGGTGGTTTGGAACCTCCTTTCAAATGCAGTGAAGTTCACGCCAGAAGGAGGAAACGTTTGCATTCGATTAGAGCGGATTGATTCATTTGCCCAAATGACTGTCAGTGATACTGGGCAAGGGATTGAATCCCAATTTTTGCCCTATGTGTTTGACCACTTCCGCCAGGCCAACTCAACAACAACCCGTCACTTTGGTGGCTTGGGTTTAGGACTTGCGATCGTCCGCTACCTGGTTGAATTGCACGGAGGCACTGTTGGAGTTGAAAGTGCTGGAGCCGGGCAAGGGGCAACGTTTACGGTTCGGCTGCCGCTCCTACTCACTCCATCAACACGAAGCCAGGATGAGCAACTGCCTGAGCCTTCCCTGAATTTGAGCGGGATCCAAATTTTGGTGGTGGACGATGAGATCGATGCACGGGAATTGCTTGTGTTTCTACTGGAACAGCAAGGGGCACAGGTGGTTGCTGCAACTTCGGCTCATGAAGCATTGTTACTTCTGAGCCAATCCAAGCCAGATATTCTTATCAGTGATATTGGAATGCCCGATATGGATGGCTATATGTTGATCCAGCACGTGAGGATGCTCACGCCTGAGCAAGGCGGGCAAATCCCGGCGATCGCTCTCACCGCTTACGCTGGGGAAATGAATCAGCAGCAGGCATTAACAGCTGGGTTCCAGAAGCACATTTCTAAACCAATAGAATCAGAAATATTGATTCATATCATTTCCAGCTTAATAAAAACTTAGAGTATACTTTAACTCAAGTTTCAATGGGTGGCGATCGCGGCTATGATAGACCATGATGTAATTCAGGGTATTACTGATCTTACTTACAAGTTCCAACCGGCCTACATCTGAATCCCATGAGTAGTTCTACTGCTTCTTCTCAGGCAACTTCCCCCAATCTTAGACCAAGCCGTCCTTATCAGCCTGTCGTGTTGTACTGGGATACCCTACAAGGCATTAATGGCAATGGAGAGGGACCATTAGCAACCCGGAAGCAGCTACAGGATGCGATCGCCTTGTTCGCCCGTAACTTGCAAGAAAGCCCATGTGCAGGGGTGGTTCCCGGTGTCGTGGTGCAACTATCTGACGGTCTTTACTGGCTCAGCCCTGACTGGCAAGTTCTCTGCCTGTAACTTGAGCCTTTCACATCCTCGAGGAGCGGCAATCTGACAATGAAGGTTGCCCCCTGCTCTTCTCCGGCACTTTCAGTATGAATTGTGCCGTTGTGTCGTTCAACGATGTGACGGGCGATCGCCAAGCCGAGTCCCAAGCCTTTCGTTGTATTTGCGTCTTGAGCTTGACGAAAGCGATCGAATACATAAGGCAGGAAATCAGCGCAATACCGATCCTGTAAGCGCCAGTGAAGCCGAAGCCCCCTATATCTATCGTTCTCAAGCCAAAGCTGGAACCACTTCCTTCTTCGCCTACGCCACTGTTTATGTGATTTGTCGCAACAAACGAGTCACTTAGGCATTCATGCGGTGCATCGACAAGAAACCTTGGTCGCAACCGTGACGTACTTGTTGGTGATGCTGTCTCCATTGCGTCTGAGAATGAAGCGGCTTTATCTCGACCGGGGATTCTACAGTGTGCCTGTAGATCCGTTGGCTCAAAGCTCTCAATATCCTCTTCCTGATGCCAGCAGTGATCCGAGGGAAATCGGGGGGCACTCGGCAACTGTTCGTTGGACGTAAACGTTATGCGACCCACTACACCCTCACCAGTCCGACCTATGGTTCAATTCGCTGTTACATGCGGGTTGTCTGCAATTATCACAAGGGTTTCAAGGGGAAGCATGGCATCCACTACACCCTCTATGTCGTTCATCGAGTCACGGTCGCACTCAATCAACTGCATCAGCATTACAAAGACCGTTTCGGAATTGAGACCCGTTACAGAATCAAAAACCAGTGTCGCATCCGAACCACGAACAAAAATCCGATGACCCGGTTGTTGTTTGTTGCGCTGGCTTTTATCTTGGTTAATCTCTGGGTGTATTTGCTCTGGTTCTTTGTCAGCCGCACTCAACGAGGAGGACGGGGCGTTTATCGAGAACTCTTTAGCCTCAAAACAATGCTGGAATTCCTTTCTCAGGCAGTTGAGCGAAATTTTCCAGTCATCACAGCCATTTATTTACCTGCTCCGCTATGAATTTGCGATCTACTGAGGCTGTTTAATTGGGCACTGTACAGATCGTTGGTTGTTCAATGTATAGATCGTAAGTACAAAAAGCTGGTTTTTGAGAGTCAATAATTTTGCGTATGAGATCTTCGTGTATATGGCTGGCACGTTCGTTCAACCGCAGACGCACGATGAAGTGGTAAGGCCGTCCTCCTCCCAACATGGCGTCTTCTCCAATAGCAGCCTGATTTACAACAAAACCATAGCTGAAAACTTCTTCAATACAAATATGCTTCTCTGACTCCTTTTTCACATGTTCATCTAAAGGTAATCCTGTATAGAGATGAAGATAGAAGCGTAGGCCTTGCCGGGTGCCGTGCCAACGATAAAGCGTGACGGCATGACGAATCAGGCGTCGTTGTTGTTGAACCGTCCATTGAGTATCTGTTGTCCAACCGACCCAGTGTGCCAGGAAGGGAAGTAAGGCTTCGGGGGCGGTGAGGGGATCTAAATAAGCCCACATTTGATCCATAGTTTGCACCACGGGATCAAATGCTTGTTCAATAATGGCGAGGAACCGGCCTATGAAATCATTCTCTCGGTATAGAGCGGGTAAAAAGTTAAGGTAGGGGCTGGGGGGCCGAACATGGAGGGTAAAGACCTGATAGCCAACTAACTGGCGAGACGTCGGTGTCCCCTCAGGCTTACCGTCTGCTTCATGTTCGATGTAGACGAACACTTCACTTTGATAATTGAGTTGTAAGTGCGAGCGATCGCCCCCCAACTCCTCCGAACGTTCAAAAAAGTCGTGGGGCACCTGAAACTCGATGGTGCGATCGAGTCGTTGTTGAAACGCAAGAACAGGGACATCAACCTGCCACTGGCACCACTCTGAGGGGAAGTCTCCTTTTGTCTCAAGACTCCAACGGAGGGGGCGATCGCTGTGGTTTTCCACATGGATGGCGATCGCACTGGGTTCTCCAGGATGCAGGAGTAGCTGGTTGGACGCCTGCTCGTCTGGCCCACCTGAGAGGGATATTGTCACGGTGGCGAGCGCTTCGGGGATATGGGTAGAGGTGGCTTGAAGGGTTAAGGATGGGGTATAGCTGAGTGTCATGGCAGATCCTTCGTTGAAGCGATAGCGATAGGGTTAATCAGCAAATTCGATGACATGGTGCGATCGCAGATGGGAATCGCCATCATTCCAGGAGCAAATTAATCCCAATGAGCCAGGATTGATTGCGGGTTCTGGTAACGAAGAACGAAACCATTCTTCGCCATATTTCCGCAGTTCGTATAACTCCACGAATCCCACATGCCGAAGCCCCGGCATCACTTGCCCCTGGCATAATCCGACAATATCGTTTGGATAGACAGGACGGCCCAATTCCCAACCACGTCCATCAATCCCCCCCGTTAATGGATTAAGGAAGCGATAGAGTGCCCGCAAAAGCTGCTCACGAATGGCAGCTTGGGTGACAGGATGGTTGTAGCTCGGATCGAGCAATAGCTTAAGGCGTACACTAACCCCAACGTACTCCGGTTCTTGAAGGTGCACCTGAATTCCCAGAGGTTTGCGATCGCGGATGTAGTCCAAAACCTCAGCCTTTAGCCTTTCATTCAGCGTAAAGGCTTCATCCGGGTGCATCCCCATCTGCCAATCCACTGTTTCCAGGGACACCTGGGGAACCATGAGCAGCCGAACAATCCCTGGAGTGGTTTGGGCCTCGCTCAGGCAATGGGCACGGGCAACGGAACGGGAAGCTTTGCGGGCCACATTCTCAAAATCTTCGGGGATAACGGCTGATTCCCGTGTGCGCAGCAGATGGGGCACCCGTAAAACGGCCTCGTCTAAGGACTCGGCATCGACGCCACCCACCGCGGCCCCATAATTCGTCACATGCTTCACGTAGGGAATGGCAGACTTCAACACCGTCAGTTTTTCTGCCTGAACGTTGCCCTGACTTCCTCCCCCTGTCCGGTAAGCCACCATGTAAATTTCGGCTCCCAGAGGCGGCACTTTGCCATATTGGCGCTCCAGCAACTCACTGAGGGAAGCGATCGCCCCTGTCCCATTCTGGGTCCGTGTTTCCAGGGGATTATGACGAGAGGGCGATCGCTGGGTGGGCCCTTGCCAGGCTTGTTGCAAGGCCCGTTGCTGGGTCTTCTGTCGCAACTGGGCAGGCTCCCGAATCAGGGGGCCGAATTGTACGGTTCCGGTGAGGGAATCGAGGGTGTAGTGGGGGTCTTCGGCTCCTGAATCTGCGAAGTCGGGCACCTCCCGCCAACGCTGTATTTCACCTGTGGGAAGTCGCAGTTCAATGTATTCGTCGCGATCGCTCTGCCGCTCTAAAACAGGCTTCCCCTGCAACTCAAAGCTTTGCCCCGGTTTGCCATTGCTCACCCCCAGTAACTCCCGTTCTACCCGAACGCACTGGCTGGCGTTGACTGTCCCGCCAATGGAACGTACAGACAAGCCGACAATGCTGGGCGAACTGCTGTAGCTGGGCTGGAGGTCGCGGGGAGATGTATAGATACAGCGAATCCAATGCCCTCGATGGTGCGTATTCCCAGCTCCAAACTCCCAGGCAGGAAACCGTTGCGGCAAGTGCAGGATGACATCCGCACCTTCCTGCACCGAATTTTGAGCCGCTTGATTAAATTCGCTAAAACTAAAGCCTCGCGTTTTATCATCCGCTTCGCCCCGCAGAATCGGCTCCCACTCCTGCCCATTCCATGCCTGCCATTGTCGGGGCGGATCATCAGGATTGATGCCCGTGGTACGAGCCGCAACGCCTTTAATGTTGATGGCGACAACATTCCCTTGAATCGAATTGTCGGGTGCGTCCAGTGCCAGATAGAAGCAGTTGCCGGGGGTCGGTTGTTCAAAGAGTTGAGTTTCTTCGAAGCGATGCCATTGGTGATTGGGTGGCGTGCGATCGCGCCATTGTTGGGGATGCTCTTCAGCGACATCTGCCGTGAGCAAATGTTTAATTTGTGGCGTACCAATCACCAGTTCTTGCTCGGTGCTGAAGATAATCGCAGGCTCACTTTCCGTTCGCAGGGTTGCCACCTCCGTACTGTAGGGAATCCTCACTGCATCGGTTTGAGATTGGCTGAGGTAGAAGGTCAGTGCGGTTTGTGCAGGGGCAGGCGCTTGCAGCCGAATTCCCAACATTTCCAGGAAAACAATGTAATTCCGGTAAGGCACCTGATTGAACCGGAACAACATTTGATCTGTCAGCCAGGCGAACAGTTCTAGCAACGTCACGCCGGGATCGCTGGGGTTGTGATTCGTCCATTCAGGGCAATAGCGGGGAATCCGAAGCAGGCATTCTTCAACTAGATCGTTGTATTTGCGATCGTCTAAGTTGGGCTTGGGCAGTTGGGGTAAAAAGTCGAAGCTCATGACTGATTTCTCTGAATCCAACGTAGGTTATTCGTAAGGCTTCTCAGGGGCTGATGCCAGGTAGAAGGGATAGACCAGACTGCGAATGTCATGGCTCCCTTTGGGCTGATAGGAAATCGTAATGTTGACCTTGCCCCGAATGGGATCTGGCTCTGTTTGAACGCCTCGCAGATTAATGCGCGGTTCCCACATTTGTAAGGCTTCTTCCACATACAAACGAATTTGCAATAACGTTTGCAGGTTCAACGGTTCATACATCAATTCTGATAAGCGTGAACCAAAAGCGGGGCGATACACTCGCTCACCCAGATCTGTACGTAAGATGATGTAAATTGATTCCTCAATATTCGACGTTTTGGCACTCAACTGAATGCCACCTTGAACGTTAATTTGCAACGGAGATGCAAAGCCAGAACCAATGTAATCTGGAGAATTGTTTATCGATTGCAACATGGGAATGACTACTATTTGAAGGGGCTGCGTTACCTGGATAAGGGGCGATCGCGCATCACTTGATCGATCGCTTTTTCGTACCACCATTGTTTAGACTGATGCGGGTACGTGATACGAATAGTTTGGATTAAACGATCTGTGGTGTGGCGATCGCCCTGCAACATGGTGAGCAATGTTGTATAAAGCGGATTCAGGAGCAGATTCGCCGTTGTATTTCTCATGGTGGCGATCGAGCGTTTCATGGTTGACTCCGGGGGCAGTGGATGTAGACACCTCTACCTGAACATTACGGATGGCTGTTGGAGTTTATGCAGGCAGAATCTTGCCATTTCCCTGTACAGGCTAAGGGGTATATGTAACTTGCTTGTGCTTGCCATACGGTGGTCTTGCTCCCCGTTTACACCCGCCCGCGAATGAATTGTGGGCTAATGACAGGAAAACCCATTGAAATGGGTTGAAGAACTCCCAATAAGTGCGCAGTCCGTTTTAACGGACTTTTCTGATTAGCCCGCAATTTTATTCGCGGGCGGGCTAATGGCTGAGGTATTGACCTGTGTATACATGACCTGTACAGGGAATTACTAGCAGAAGGGGATTTTGATGGGTGTTGATGGGTGAGGAGGGGCGATCGCCATCTTCCATGACTGGTGGTTGAGTCTCAAAACCTCATCACCGAGTATCCGAGAATCACGATTGAGTAGTTGAAACTCGTGATTCAGTCAAAAAGACTCGTGATTGAGTAGTTGAAACTCGTGATTCAGTCAAAAAGACTCGTGATTGAGTATTCAAGACTCACGCATCAATGCCAGAGGTTCACAGACGAATATCGGAAACGGGATGTTGAACCCAAAAGATTCGCACCCGACTATTTACACCTCAACCGGGACATTCTCGGATTCTTCAATCTCTCTGCTTCCCTCTGCCACCTGCCCAGATGCTTCAATCTGTCGAATCGCCTCCAGCGGCGTAGCCGCTCCCGCAATCACAGCCCGGATACCTGGCAGATAAGCATCCATCATACTGATGTTGGCATAGACAAGCTGCTTAATCAGGGCATAACTGAGGTAATCATCCGTGACATCAATACTGGTCTTATAACGAATCTCACCATCCTCAAAGTCAAGCTCAAAGTTGCCCAAAATCATTCCAGAGTTGACCCGGGTGATGAATTCGGCGATTGAGAGGAGTTTCTCGGAGGGAGTGGCGATCGGGCAGATGGAGTAGAAGGCGAATTGTGCTTGCTCCCCTCGAATATGAGCATAGCAATTCCATTCACCGTTCTTACCTTGGATGGAAGTGTAGAGGATGGGTTCACCATGCAAACGAGTGAATGACCAATCATCGTTGGCGAAGAAAGTGATCAGTTGATCAAACATTTGCTTACTTGGCGATAGTTCTTGCTCAAGCACATTAGAAATACTTTGAGGCAATTCATCCAAATTCATGCCAATGGCTCCTTTTACATTTTGCAGGTTGAGTTGAGCTTGACGAAACCCAACAAAGGTCAAATTGAGAGGTAATGATGGTTTGTGAAATTCAATTCAAGTAATACTGGTAGCAATGCGATTGACGTGGATGTTGAGTTGAGGAATGAAGCCAATCTATGGCTTGCAGGCAATTGCATTAAAAATTCTGGCAATTCAAATTGTGGTAATGGCAATCGCACTTTTTCTTACTTGTTACCTTGTTTCACGTCTATACTTACATCCATATGAAACTCCTTCTTCATCTCGAGAGTATATTTGCTACTATTAACTTCATTGTCGATTTTAGTAACGTTTTTCCCCCATCTTGGACCAATAGAGTAATTAATACGAGAATTGCCCATGCCATTTAGTCCGGTTCGCTTCCTAAGTTCAGAGAAAGATTCTGACTCTATATCTTTGGCTGGGGTTATATCACCAACCGATCTACCTCCACCAGCGATATGGTCGGGACCATGAAGAGCTACACGTTTTTTCATCCATTTTTTAGCAAAAGCTTCGGCATCCTTGCGGGCTTCTTCACAAGATTTTCCGGCTTTGACAGAATTCTCAATTCGTTGTTTAATGATTCTATTTTCGATTATCCTTCGAAACAATTTTTGGTCGGCATCGCTTTCAGAGGTTCTCCCCTTTGTTCGCGTTAGTTTGAGTTTTTTAAATCGGTCCCTTCTCGCAGACCACTCACTCATTTTAAGCGCATTAATACCGCGTTCATGTTGTCTTAATTGACCTTTGAATTGATGGTATTGCTCTTTGAACTTCAAAGGAACTTCAAACTCGACTTTGACTTCTTGCATTTTAGTCACTAATGGTACAACTGCTGTGTTATCTATGGGATTAATTTCCGCCTGAATATAGAAGTTATTATTGTTGCCACCTCTATCATTATTAATCAATTCAATTCTCTTCAAGTTAAAACTACTTTTTATCTTCGGAAGCGCTTTCTTAATCTTTCGAGTAGTTGCATTAGGATCTTTTAATTGCTTTTCTGCCTCCTTTAATGCTTTTTGCAAATCTTCCTTCTTTTGTAAATCAGTACGATCGTCACTCTTACCATTTTTCTGTTTCTTGCCAAAAAGCTTCCTTGCAAACTTCATTACCAAGTCAACAATTCGATTCATTGCCCGGTCGAGCGGCTTTTGTATCCGCTTGATAATGTTGCGGATTCTATTGGAGATACCGCCTAAGCCAAGTAGCCGTGCCATGAAGCTGATAATGACGGGGAGGGATTTTGCCATGGATTGCTCAACGAATTTGATCGCGGCTCCAATTTTGCCTGCGACGATGCTGCTAATGGAATTGAATACGGCATTGGCAAGATCTAAAATTTGCTGCCACCGTTCAATGAAGAACATGACGGCGTTGTAAACGGCGATGATCGCCTGCACAATGGCACCGGCTGGGTTGAACATCGATACGAGTTTGATGACAGCCTGCTTGATGATAGTCGTGATCACCCAGTTGCGTACTTCGCTAATTACCATCTCTTTCACATCGCCAACGCTTTGGGAGATTTGCTGCCAGGCAGCGATCAGTCCACCCGTTGCAATACTTCGGAGTAACGCGAATGATTTTTCTACCTGGGAAACCCTTTTCTCGCCCATGCGCTTCACCAGTTGCTTTCTCAGGTTCTGATAAGTTGCGCCAGCGACCTGCAATGCAATCGATAGCATTCCTTTCGAGTTAAGTGCAGGGGGCATTTGCAATCCAGATCCTGAGAGGGCACCGAATAGCCAACCCATCAGACCTGCTTTGAGGTGCCTGGTAATATTGGCGGAAAACTGCTCAAAGCCACCTTTGACAGATTTCACGAGATTCCCGACGAAACCCACCGGGTCTTTGATAATGGTCATGAACAGGCCACCGACCTTCTTCAGAATGCCCATAACCTGCTCGGCTCCGCCTTTCCCAGCCAGCGCCATAGCCCCTTCAAAGATGAATTCCATCACCTTTTGACCAACGTTAAGGGCAAAACGTACGATTCGCTGAATGGGTTCTCTGAAAATATTGGCGAGTTCTTCTATCAGTCCCCCTGGATTGAGAATGTCATCAGGGGAAAGCGCATCAATGGCCCGGCGGAATAGGCTTTTAATGACATCCCATGTCAGATTCAGCTTTTGGATTTCTTGTCCAAACCAATCAAACGCTTTCTGCAATGCACCCGATTCCTGGAGATTTTGGAATAGGCGATCGCCCCCCGGTGCCAGCTCCAGCACCCCTTTGACTAAATTGGTTGCATTGCGCTCGACAGGCGTATCTTTAATGGGATCTTTGCCCAGCACCACCGATAGAAGGGAATATCCTGGCATCCGAGAAGCAAAGCCTGCCACGGAATCTAAAAATTCCCGCTTGGCTCCTTCAAAATTGCCTGTCAGAAGATTGCCAACTGCCCCAAGGACATCGCGTTGAATGCGAGGAGAAACGAGACTGATATCGCGACGTTGGATTGAAGCTTCTGCTGGAGTGAGTTTATTGTCCTCGGCTTTTGTGGAATGGGATTCGATCGCTTTTGGCTGAAGGGATTCCGTTTCATCGGGCGATCGCCGCACCTTTTCTTTGTTCAGTTCTTTTGCGCCAGTTTGTTGGATGACGTGGGTTAATTCGTGAGCCGTTAACTCATCCTTGGCTGGCGCTTTTCCAGCCGCATAGAAAATGTGATTGCGATAAGTGAATGCCTGGGCACTCACGGCTTTATTCATCTGAGCAGCGTTGGCTCCTGTATGAGCCTTTACATGCTTTAAGCTAACGCCCAAGCGCGGTTCCATGAACGATCGCACATCTTCCGGCAACGGGTTACCCCCAGCCATACTGCTGGATAACCGAGCCTCGAAATGGTTGTCCGGTTGCGATCGCTCCTGAGTTGCTTTGGTCTGCACCTCCTCCTCGGACGCTTGTCTCTGCACCAGGGGAGTAATGGCTAAAGGTTTAGGCTGGATATCAGATTCCGGTTGCTCTGGTTGTCGCTGGATACGATTGTGAGCGGGGTCGGGCATGGTCATGACTTTGGCGGCGACCTGATCGGCTTCCTGTTCGTAGCGATCGCCCACCTTCCCCACACTGAGTTTCGTCTGTACCAACTTGTTAGACGATGGTTTATCCTTCTCTAGTTCATTCTGCGCTGTTGATTCAGTCTTTTGTTGAATTGTATCTTTCGTGTCTCTATCGGGTTCAGAAGTTGCTCCTTCCTTTCGCTGAATAGGTTTTGTTTGATGGTCATCTGATTCAACGGTAGAATCTGCTTTCTTCTGAACGGGTTTATCCTTCTCATCCTTCAGTGGGTTAGCAGGATAGAGCGAAATCATGCCGGGGTTAAATCGGGCACGCGCTATTTTCCCTTGCTGGGCTTGCCAGTCGGCTGAGATGGGAGTGGGAGGAGCGATCGCCTTACCAGCTTGCGACTCCACTTCATGGGGAAAAGCACGCCGTTGCAGTTGCGACTCCGATTGTACGGGTGGGGATACATCCGTTGATGGCTTGACCTGATGATGGAGCGTTTGACTCATGGGATGTATCCTCGGCAGGACAAACTAGAGAAACCTGAAGACGTTGACGAGCGATTGGATTAACAGTAACGGGCTGATAACACACCTGTCTGTCATCGAAAGTCTTGGTATGGTTGAGACTAAGGTTGAGTTGTCATCATCAACCTGGAACAACTTGGATGGGTGTCGTTGTTGTCACCAGTGCCCCACGCAAACTGATTTTGGGAGCGGCGATCGCGACACTCGCTGTAGCCGAAATTTGAATACTGCCATCGCTATCATTCAGTGTGATGGTCTGGCCACCTGCTGTTTGAATCTGAATCTTGCCACCCTCATCATCGACAAACTGAAGCTGATGTCCGGCGCGCGTTTTGAACGTTCGTACCCGGACTCTGCCATTCTGGACGCTTTGCCGTACGGGTACGGGTGGCGCATCGGTACCATTCCACACGCCACCCAGGATGTAAGGACGATGAATGTCGCCATGCTCAAAGGCCACTAGCACTTCATCATTAATTTCGGGGAGACAATCAAAACCACAGGCATTACCTGCCCCAATCGCGACGACCCGCGCCCAATTGCTAGCGTGCTCCTCCGTCAAGGTTGGGAACTTGACCTTAACGCGTCCCCAGCCTTCAGGATCTTCGTTGTCTGTCACGATGCCCACGAGCAGCGTTTGTCCCGGTTGCAGGGAGGGTTGAGGGGTGAGCCTGGGTATATAGCCTCCTCGCAATCCCCGCACGCTAAATTCGGTTCGGTACACTCGTTCCTGATAGATGTGGCGGGTCTCCGTCACATAATACTGACCGCTATGTGGCCCCATGTCGTCCAGTTGCACGACTCGCCCAGGGCGAATCGTGGCATTTCCCTCGCCCCTCGCATCGGCGCAGACAAATTGTCCCCCCAGTTCATCACATGCTGCCTGAGCCATGACATCCGCTTCTTTGGAGCTGAAGACGGGCTGATCGACCAGGATCGTGGTCGGGTTGTTGGGTCTGCCATTAAATTGTGGGCTGGTGTCACTGCCGTGTCCGTTTTGGGTGGTCGTTAAAACCTGCTCTCGCTGGCGGGTGGAGACGATCGCCCGTTTTTCCCCATAATCCCAGGCTCGTACTTCCACCGCTTTGACCTGTTCTGCGCTCGTCACGCGAACGCGGAAGCTGTGCAGATCCGTCAGCCACTTCAGGCGCAATTCCCCATCGACTTTAGGCTTGCGGAAGTTGAGTTTGCCATCCTGAACAAACAGTTCAAAGCCAAGCCGCATGGCTCGTTCCCGCAGGAATGCCATATTACTCTGGTTCTCCTGAAACACATAGTCATGGGGGATGCCGCTATCCTCGATCGCCCCTTCTTTAATACCCACTTCCGCCACAATCTTTTTGACGATGTCGCTGTCGGTCATGTTCTGAAACGAGCGGTTATGGTGGCCGCGATGCAGACGATGGGAAACATCGTAGCCACGCACAATAATTGGAGCTTGTGACTTCTCACTAAATTGGGTTTCGATGGCTGTAATCTCGCCTTCCAGTAAATAGTTCTGGTTGGACTGGTTGAAGGCAGGGGCTTCGGTGGTGCTGGTGCTGAAACCAACCTTGATGGGTTTGCCAATCTGAAGCAGGTTTTGATGCCGCCAGGGTCGGGTGTGCGATCGCCCCGGATAGTAATCATTCTGCAACACCAGGGTAAATAAACCGGGGCGATGCAGGCTTTCCTCAACCGACAGTTGCAGGATGTCTTCCATTAACTCGGTGGGGGCCGGTTGGTCATCGATCAGCAGGGTAGGGCGATCGCGGTGGGTTGCGGGCATGGGACGTCTCCTATCTTGCGGCGTTCTGGCGGGCGGGAATGCTGTCATTCTGGCGATCGGCAGCGGTGGGAGCCGTGGCTGCCAGAGAGCCGTTGGGTTTCGGCTCGTCAGCTTCCTTTAAGGTGAGATTGTCAATCACGGCACGAACGGGGGTACCATCGGGGAGAAAAAGGGTGAGTTTATAGCTCAGCTTTTCGACAAAACAACGGCGCAGATATATCTGTTTTCCCCACATCAGGGTATAGATGGGTGGGCGTTGTTTGCCTGAAACAAATTGCACTGCTTTGCGAAAGGGTTCAATGTAGCGCTGTACTACATCGGTTCGTTCTTCGTATGTGTCAAACATCACCTGGCTGATGGTGACGGTATAGGCTTTCACATTGGCAAAACTCACTTTAGGCTGACCCGTTTCTTCAGTGCGTGAACCTGGGCTTTCAGCGGTATCCACGACTCCTTCAAAGGCCAGTTCTGCCGGATTAAACATAAACTCTAGAGGGGGAACTCCATCATCGGATTTCAACGTTGCTTTGACCAACATGACGATTTCTCCTAAAACGAACGATCCATTGTGTAAAGGCCATTCCGTTCTCGTTCAACCTCCCATTTTTCCTGCACCAATCCCTTCACCCGATCCGATAGACATTGGAGTTTGGTGTAGAGGGGAGAGCCGGGTATAGGCGGTTCCAGAACGGTTGTGGCGTGATGGGAATTTGAGGAGGGAAGTTCCGATAGAAAACCGTTCCATAGGCGATCGCTAGACCAGAAAGGAATGCCTGTTCGCAGATTGAATTGACGCTCGGCTTCAAGATGCCAATGTTGCTCCAGCAGGTAAGATACGGGATAAATGAGCTGTTCTAACTCTTGTTCTAAAGATTGCCGTGACAGAGGGCGGTTCTCCTTTGAAGAGGATTTGCGATCGCTCCTTCTTTGTTCCTGATCTTTCCCGTAATCTGTTGGATTAGAGCCAGTCGATTCGTCCGGTTTCGTAGGGGTTTCCTTGCCGATTGTCTCGGATGTTTTCTCTAAGGATTTATCAAAATCATCAGATGCCATTAGATGATGAACCGGATCAGCTGCATCATAAATAGATGAATTATGATGAAGCAGTTCGGAAATATCTGACCAGGTTTTTGGAATTGATTGAGAAGGTAATTGAGCTTGTGAATTGGATGAAGTAATGCGTCTCTGAATGGAAAAAATAGCTGAATGATGGATAATTGCAGAGGAATTTTGTTCGGATGTTTGTGAAGATTGATGAGACAAATCGATAGAGGATTGAGATTCTAAATTTACACTTGTAGTTGAAGTTGAGCGGTCGAAGTATTCTGGATGTGAATGGTTAGATTTTCTTTGAATTGAAGTAGTTGGGGAATATTCTGATGATGCTGAATCAAAGGAAGAATGTAATGAATCTGGTGCCCTTGTAGAATCTAGTGCAGCCACCTCATTAGTTTTTGCAAGTGAATGAGTGAACCCCAATGGTTTTAGCAGAATGGAATGGGGATGCTCACGTTGAGGTGATATCAGAGGTAGGGTAGAGGATTGTGTGATCTCCCCTGTTGCTTCAGCTTGAGTGGTTTGGTTGGGTGTAATTGAAGATGCAGTTGAGCGATCGCCTTTTACAGGGATGGAGGGATCGATCGACTGCCTGTTCTCTTTTTCCTCAGGAGCCACTACACGTCGTTGAATAGTTGGTAATGGCAGCGTGGACTTGGTATTGTTACCAGCCACGTCGAAAGATGGGGACGGTGTATCCGGATGAGTGGAGGGAGACGCAGCTCTAGGAGGTTGATGGGCTGTGTCAGAGCGGGGTAGTTCTGGAAAGCTAGGCTTTGTCTGAATAGTTGGCGTTGGAGTTTGGGGCGATCGCTGCCCTACGTCAACCGTTACTGGGTCACTCAACTGGCTTGTTACCTGGGCCTTTTCCTTGCTTTGGGTGTTAGTCGAGCTTTTTTGGAGAAGATTTTTCTCCGCATTCTCTTCTATGCGGGGCTGAATTTCGGGAATCGCTTGATTTGTTTTTGCTACATGTGTGCCAGGTTCGCCCTGATTGCGAGGGGATAATTTGGTATTAGAAGACGAAAAGGATTGCTCTGCCTCTACGTTTTGCGTTTCAGGCTGGCGTTGAAGCGTTGCAAGTAGCTCTGCACTTAAAGCGGATTCTGTAGAGGAACGGGTGTTCTTCTGGGGTGCTTCGCTAACGTCAGCAGGTGCTTCAGCATGATCCAGTTGTGGCTGAATCTGAGGGCGCTGAACCTCTGAACTGTGAGATGTATTTTGTGGTGAAAGTCCCGTTAGAGAAGCTTCAGGTGTTGTGCGCTCCAGCGCGGGAGAAGCGGTCGGCTCTGCCTGGGTCTGGATAGCCGAAGGTTTCGTTGGAGGAGCTTCAGGTGTTGTGCGCTCCAGTCCGAGTGAAGTGGTCGGCTCTGCTTGGGTCTGGACAGCCTGAGGTTCAGAGGAATCTAGAGGCTCAGTTTCGTGTTCTGATCCGAGGTAGGTAGGTGAAGTGGAAGGCTCGGATGAAGCTGTAGATAGATGGGCTGTGCTGGTTTCAGAAGGGGGCGTTGTTTCGGGTGGACGAGCAGTATGGGAGGAGTTCGTTTTTTCAGGCGCTTGAAACCTAGTTTGCGATCGCCACCCGTTCCCATCAGGCACCCCTTTTTCAGCCCAAGGCCGAAAATTAGGCTGCGAGAAGTACGTTGGCAAAGCTTCAGATTGCCCTCCCAATGGCATCTGAAAGGGTAGGGAGACGGGCGGCGTGGATTGGCTGGCCCAACCGAGGGGGCGATGATTGCCTAAGGGCGATCGCTGTTGGGCGAGCGATCGCTGACCCGCAAAGTAAAAGCGCTGAGCCAGGGATGGAAATGGGAATCGTTTGGGAGCCATAACGAGAGGAGAAACGGTGAGGGTTAATTGCTCGGGAAATAGCCGGTAGAATCCCGACCCGTGGTGTGAATCGTAGCTCCACCACCATTGGAACGAATAATTTTTAAGCCTTCATAGGCCAGGGTCAATTCTTCGATGGCGGTGCTGTCTGCATTGGCTTGTAGAGCTGGAGCTTTCCATCCAATCGGAACGGCTCCAATCAGCGTCCAACATTGCATGGTTTCACCTGCCTGGTTAAACAGCAAAATATTGACATTACGCCGTTCTTTTTTCGTACTGCTGAGGGTTTGATCCATCCAGCTCCAAAAAGTCAGGCTGTCCGTTATGCCCCGTTTTAAGGTGACATCGGTGAATTCTGCCTGCCCTAAGAGAATTCGTTGCTGATCATTAACGCCTCCCTCCCGCTGAACATCACGCTTCACGGTTACACCTAGCCCGGAGCATTCACTGAATGAAGCGGTTATTTGGCTTTCCATTTCTACGTAGAAACGATTTGACGTGACGTAGTTAAATTCGTGTGTAACAACACCGTTTTTAGCCATTTTCTATCTCCTAAAATTCGGATAAGATCTGTCACGATCCCAATCCATTGAATTTTCCTGTTGTATTCGTTCGTAGATGCGATCGCTCAGCTTCAGCAACAACACTGGATCTTGTAAAACCTGATCGATCAGCTTTAATAAGCTTGTTTCGTTCGCATTCATATACATCTTCCAATCTATTCAATTGGCCTGTGGAGAATTAGACACCTAGTAGGCTCCGGCCTAAGTTCGTTGCCTATTTTTTGTGGTGGGGTGCGAAGCACCCCACCACAAAAAATAGGTTGTACACTTCTGCCCCAGCCTACTAGTGTTTTTAAAAACACCGGGTGTCTGGGTGTTGTTAGCGATCGCTCAAAGCCCGAATCGGAACCAGACCTGCTGCATTGAGGAGAGCTTGCCCCTCATCCGTTCTGAGGGTTTCTGCAAAGCTGCGGCCTGCCTGGGAGCCCTTTGGATAAACAACCACCAGACGATAGCGCAGAGGATATTGATTTTGCAGAAACCCTCGGCTGGAGCTAAACACGTTGGCATTAGAGGTATAGCTACCTTTGTCACCACATAAGTCTGTCGCTGGATTAATGGGTACTCCTTGCTGTTGCATCAGGGGTTGAACTTCCTTGCCGTTTTCCCCCAGCGCTAGCGGATACACTGAGCATTGGTTAATGACCTGACTGAGGCGTGCAAATCCAATTCCCACAGTATGCCGCTGCTCAAAATCCTTCAGGATTTCACTGAACATCTGGTTAACGGGTAGAGGGGCGATCGCCCGTTCCCGAAATTGCTGAATGGTGGTGCGATCGCCTTGCAAAACCGTCTGTTCGAACTGCTGAATCGTCGCTTGATCCGCAGGACGGTAGAGCTTAAGTGACCATCCTTCTAAGCGGTCGGCTAAATCCTGTGGGGTAACATGGCCTGTATAAAGCTGACGTAACTGCTCAACCGTGATACGGCCCTCCAATTGCTCTGGAATGCCCTTCAGTAACGTTGCATTGCCATTAGAAGGATTACCATCGCTAAATGCGACCACGGCTACCAGGCCATCGTAGGCCACCTCCTGTTGCTCAAACCCTTCCGGCAAATCGGTTCGCCATTCCGTGAGTGCAAACGCAGCGGATTTAGAACGTAAAACCGATATCACATCTTCCTGAGTTGTTTGTAAGGTGTATTGCTTCAGGCGAGCATCTCGTTCCTGTAAGGTCTGTTCCAGAGTACGACTCAAGGCAATGGAGTGTTGCGATCGCAACACCCTGTCCCAAATTCCCCCCGCTTCGATCACATAGGAAGTAGGCTGATCAGGCAGGCTTGTAATCGCAGCCAGGCAACAGGGGCGGGTGGGATCTGTGGCGTTGGGCGATCGCCCAACAAACCAACGTCCTCCTATCCAGAGCAATCCGCCGAGGCATCCACCCAGCAACCCTAAAAGCAACAGTTGCCGTAGAAACCGATGTCTCGTTTCACTGGATGTAGCCTGTTCCGTTGCTAGAGGCTCTCCCTGTTCCGATGCTTCTTGCCACGGAAGACCCAGTAAAACTTGACGAGCTTCTTCCGCATTGGCTTTAAATTTACCGCTAACTAGTTGGCGAATAAATTGCTTAAGGGGTTGATCTGCCACTGATGCCCAGGGCTGCTCTAGCAGAAGATTTGGACGAGTTGCATTTGCCATTCCGGTGAGCAGATCAAAGCCAAGGTAGCCTAAATCAACCAGATCCCCTGCTAGAGTAGGGGTTGCAACTTTGGCAGACGCAGGTAGAAAGAGATGTTCCCAAAGGGCCAAATCTGTCACGTAAATGAAAAATTGCAGTTCATTTTCTGGGGTTAGCTGTTCTGTTGAGGATTGGGGAGCAATGAGCAAGCTATTTAAGCTGAGATTGCCGTGGGGCAGGCCGTACTGAACTTCCCCTGTAGGCAACCGCACCTTCTGCTGATGCAGGAACCAGAGCGTTTGCAACACCTGGGCTAGAACATGACGGACCTGACGAGGCGTGACCGTTGGAGTAGCTGCAAGATACTGACGGAGTGTTTGACTTTTGGGAATCGGTTCGCTGATCAAATAACAGCGGTTTTCGGTGGAGTTAGGGGAGGCGATCGCCTCATACAGATTCACTAACCGAAAGTCTTGTCCACCCCCGTTGCGTAAATTTAGGTTGGCGAGAGTGGTGAACTTTTCTTTGCGATCGCGAATCTCTCTAGCGTTGAAATCTCCTTCTAACAGCAAATACTCTTTGATTAAAACGGGTTTGTTATTCAGGGCCAGAATCCCGTTATAGCACCGCACCCGTTCCCCAGTTTGGAGAACATCACCTACCCGGCGATAGCGCCCCCACCGTCCCCGGATCTGATCCTGTTCAGACAAAAATGGAATCTCTGTAGAACGAGTGGATCGGGTAGGTAGAGGGGTTGGGAGGGGGCGCGATCGCGCACTCACTGGTGTCGGTGCGGCAGTGGCAGTACGTGCTTGGAAACGGCGCACATCGCGTTCAGGGGGATTTTGCCAATGTTCCTCCCTTTCAGCCCTATCTACCTGACGCGATGGTGCCGAGCGTGGCGTTTCCCTTCCCATGGGGATTTCAATCTCCTCCAGCCGATGCTGAGCCTCACGCCTGCCCCGTTGTGCCAGGATTTCAACGGGATGACGAATGAAGTTTTCAGCCCCACGATAATAGTGGCCTAGCCTGAAGATAATGTCGGTTAACTTCATAGCAATCCCTCACGACGAAACGGGTCGGATTCGATGATGCATAAGCAAGGCTTTTAGGAAAGGGAAATACCCTAACCAACCTCAAGCTGTGCTGTTTCCGTGGGAATGGCCGAATTGAAGGATTCAATCATCGGCTCATCGACCGTTGAGGAAGACAGCTCTGTTTCCAGCTCATTGATTTGGCGATAAAACTGGTAAAGATAATTGAGATCGCAGGCAAACAGCCCTTCAATCACAACGGGTGTTACGTCTTCTAAAACCCCTAGCTGCGTAATTACCCGAGACAGGATAATCACCGTTGCATAGGCGGGATTAGCTTTCACTCTTGGATCCCGCAATGGCATGACTTCATCTGCCGCTGTAGCTAAGCGCATCAATCCATGGCGGTGTAGGTTGCCCTCCCCATCCAGATAGCCTTTTGGCAATACAAACTCAAATTCTGTTGGAAACATGTTTTACCTCTGCCGTGTAAACGTTTCAACGGCTAATTCCATTTCTTCGATCGCCAGATCTCCTGTACCTACATTCAGATCAGAAACCAGATAGCTAACGGGCCATGCTCCCTGAAATTGAAAGAGCGCTTGAGAATTCCCCGCCTGGTCATAGATCGTCAATGCCCCATCCCGTAATTGTCTGGCCCAGTTGCCTTGCTGCACCGTTTCAAACCAATTCCAGAGTGTTGCAGATTGCGTCATTCCCCGCCGTAGGGTGAGGTTGCTGGTTTTCGCATTGCCTGGAAGCTTGGTATGAGAGATTTGCCCCGATTTAGCCTTTCCCCACTGCCGGGGAGACACCTCACTCACCTCGATCGCCGTCTGGCTCTGCTTGAACCCCTTACATTCCATAAAAAAAGCATCAACGGGATCCAGACTGCCATCCAGTTTCAATTCAATATAGAAGCGACAGGTGGTGAGAATTTCTGGAAAGTGATTAATCAGGTTTGCCATGGATTACATCACCCGTTTAATTCCCTCATGCACCAGGGTCAGGGTTTCATTCGCCACATCATTGGCTCCTGCTTCCAGCTTGGGTCCCTCATACTTGGTGGGATAAGCATTCAGCAATTCCCATCGAGCTTTCATATCTCCTGCCTGATCGTACACACTCACCGAAGCTGCTTTCCGACTGCTGCTCCAATCAGAACGCCCGCCCTCATTTCGATTACAATCCTCGTACCAGCGGTACAGATCTTTGTTGGTTGTCGCCACCAGCTTGATGACCACCGGGGTAAACTTAGTCCGTGTCGGTGTTGCCTGCCGCAAATTGATCGCATTCTTCCCTGAACCCAGCACCTTATCTCCCCCTGCCGCAGGGGTTTCCGAACTTAAACCCGACACCTCCAAAATCTGCTTATCCGTAACCCCGTCGGCCTCAAAGTAAAACCGACAACTGACTAATACTTCTTCTTGCTGCATCATGATGAGATTCCTTCTAGTTCACACTTACATTCACAAAGCATGCTTAATCGTAGGATTTTTTATTCATCTTGCTGGCTAACCCACTGGCTAATTCGAAACACAACAAATTCTGCTGGTCGTACCGGGCAAATACCGACTTCCACATACAAACGACCCAGTAACATCGTTTCGGGGGTATTAATTTCCTCATCACATTTGACATAAAAGGCTTGTTCCGGTGTTGCGCCGAATAATGCGCCTTCTCGCCAGAGTCGTTCCAAGAAGTTGTTGACGGTACGACGAACGCGTGCCCACAAGTCTTGATCGTTGGGTTCAAAAACAACCCATTGCGTCCCCAACTCAATTGATTTTTCGATATAGCTGACCAGACGACGGACGTTGATATACCGCCAATCCGTCTTTTCGGGTTCAACCAGCGTCCGTGCCCCCCAAACCTTAATGCCGCGATTGGGGAAGGTGCGAATACAGTTAATGCCCCTGGGGTTTAGCATTTCTTGTTCGCGGAAGTTGCAGTCGTAGGCTAAGCCCACAACGCCACGAGGAGTTTCGTTCGCGGGTGCTTTGTAGACACCACGAGTTTCATCGGTACGCGACCAGATACCCATCATGTGGCCGCAGGGAGGGATGGCAATGGAGCGTCCACCCTTACGGGGATTGGGAACTTTAATCCAGGGGTAGTACAGGGCCGCGAACATCGATCGACGGCTAAAGTCCTGATCTAACCAGTGAACGACCTGTTGGGGCTTGATGCATTCGGGTGGCGTGTCTAACACCACCATGCGATTGGGTGGATTAGGAGCCGAATTTTCGCAAAGGCTGACCATTAGTTGCATCAAGTTATGCACCTGATCAGCGTTCATTAAATCTGCTTCGTAAGCCCGCATCAAGTCGGGGCAGGCAATTATGGTAATTTCATCAATTTCAAATAACCCCTGGATGCCTCGGCGGTCATCTCGAATCCCCTGCACATAGCGAGCCAGGTTCTCAGGGGTCGGCAGGAGAGGCGGCATGCTGATTTCGTATTGCCCATCCACGGGACGGCGAGCTAGGGCTAAACCGGATTGGGTGACATCAGCAACTTGAAGGTACTGAGATTCCTGTAACTTCGTGACGACATAATCCCCCACTTCGGGCTGTACCTGTGTATCCATCGTCAAGTGACGGAAGATCTCTAATTCTTCTCCATCTCGCTTGACCACCAGTGTGAAAAACTCCGCAGGAATCGGGGCTGGTGTATTGGGGTCTTCTGGAAGGGCCTTGGGTTCTCCGGGAAGCACTGCCATGCGGACAGAACCGCATGTCGCGTCTGATTTGAGACGTACCTGGAGCGCCTCGTGACGGCTTGCAGTTTTGATGGTCACAGCCGTTGTATTGAAATCTGGTTGCTGGTTTTCTGGATCAGTTTTGGGAAGATCGGTACCGATGCTCACGATCCAACACCGGGCACCTCCGTTGAGAAACCAACCGTTCACGGCAAACGGCAAATAGGCGTCAAAGTCTGTAAATCCATCAGAGTTTTCGCGGGCAAAGTATTCCAGATATTGATTCCAACTGGCGACGAGAACGGGTTTACCCAACTCAGCACCACCCCGAATGGCTTCTGTAAAACCCACAAAGCCAGCAATATTGGTTTGTACACCTTCAATTGGACGACTGCCGCGATCGACCTCTTCAACATAAACACCGGGGGCAAAGTAATCCAGTCTTGCCATGTTACGTATCTCCGTATGGGATGGGGCTATTCAGTATTTGAAATGTTTGTGTGTTGGCTCATATCATAGGCAGCGGCTCTGGTCTTGGGTATCTGAAGAATGTCCCAATATCAATTCAGAAGAAAGTCGAGTAGCCTTAAGACCTTCGTTGATACGAATTCATCATCTCTGTACGCCATGTATTCATTCATACTGGACTACGCATCACTAAAGTCTTGATCTTGTGATGAAGACTGGTATCTCTTACTCACAATCGGTATGAATGGAGCTATCAAAGTTTAGGGAATGTTTTATTGCTTTGCAGGAAAGGATGTAATGAGTAATTATTTGGCGATCGCAACCGTTACCGCAACCATGCAGCGTCTATTGCAAGCATCACTACAAAGCGATGTGCCGGGTGTTCGTGTAACCACAACACGGCCCGATGCTTCCGGCAGTGGCACTCCCGATATTGGGGTTAATCTCTATCTGTACCAGGCTTCTCCTAATCCAGCCTGGCGCAACAATGACCTGCATACCCGTCGTCCTAAGGGCGATCTGATTAAGCATTCGCAGGCCGGTCTAAATTTATTTTATTTAATGACGTTTTACGGAAATGAGATTGAGTTAGAACCTCAACGGTTACTGGGAAGTGCAGTACGCACGTTAATTGATCAGCCGATTCTAACCCAGGACATGATTGAGGAGACTGTTCAACATCCTGCATTTAGCTACCTGGCAGATTCAACACTAGCCAGTCAGGTTGAACGGGTTACGCTGGTTCCCAGTTCCATGACCACAGAAGAACTCTCGAAAATCTGGTCCGTCTTTTTTCAAACTCCCTACACGTTATCCTTTGGCTACCAGGGCAGCACTGTTCTGATTGAAGGGGATAAACCCGCCCGTCGCTTGCTTCCTCTGCGCGGTTGCCAGTTCTATATCACGCCCAATCAGCCTGTGGTTGACCAGGTTATTCCCGATGGGGGTAGCCATCAGCCGATTACCCTGGGCAGTTCTCTAACAATTCGGGGCAAGCAATTGCGAATGGATCAAATCCAGATTCGGGTTGGAGATGCCAGGGTGACCCCCCAGGAAGTCGGGGAAACCCAAATCAGACTCAACCTGTCTGGCTTGTCAGGGGCAGAAGTGGCAGGGCTACGGGCTGGTGTTCAAAGCTTGCAGGTACTCCATCCCGTTGCTAAGCGAACGGCCTTTGATATTGATCGGGCGATTGGTTCTAATGTGATGGCGATCGTCCTATGTCCCACTATTCGCGAAATCGTCCTGGTTCACAGGCATCTCACAGAGGATGACGAATATAACGGTGAAATTCAAGTTCAGTCGGATCTGTTGATTGGTAAAGAACAACGAGTTTTTCTATTACTCAACCAACTAACATCCCAGAATCCTGCGGCCTACATCTTTAAGGCCAAAACCCGTGAAATGGATACTCACATGGTGGAGTTCCCCATTCAAGACGTGCAGGAGGGGGTATACCTGGTGCGAATTCAGGTTGATCGCTCCGAAAGCCCCCTCACCGTAGATACCACTCCCAATAGCCCCACGTTTGAACAGTACATTGGCCCTACCATCGAAATTTCATGAGCCCATCCACCCTTGCTTCAGCCCAGGATTCGTGGCGATCGCTCTGGTCTGAACTCTCTCAAATTCGCCACTACCTCGAACAACACATTGCCCGTGTGCACTCTTCCGATGCGAGGGCTACGAATCCGCAGGAGAATAGGTCATCGAGTGAACCTGAATCGGCGATCGCCCCTTCCAACCTGGAACACCTGTGCAATACCTTTGGGCTATCGCCGTTTGAACGGGCTATCCTCCTGCTATGTGTCGGCATGGAATTGGATCGCACCATTGCCGCCCTCTGTGCTGAAGCGCAAGGAGATACACAAAAGCCTTATCCCACATTTGATCTAGCGTTGGCTATCTTACCCAGCGCCCATTGGAGCGCCCTCACGCCGACAGCCCCTCTACGACGCTGGCGATTGATTGAAATGGGAATCAGTCAAACGCTGATGCTCAGTCCATTACGGGTCGATGAGTGGATTTTGCATTATCTAACGGGAACACAATGCGGTGACGATCGCACCCTGCATCTGATTCAACCCGTCTCATTACAGCCCAGCCTGGTGTCTTCCCATCAACAGCTTGCCAATCAATTAGCCGCACTCTGGCAACAGGGAGACACCACACATTATCCGATCGCCCAACTCTGTGGCTCAGAATCGGGCAGTAAGCAGGCGATCGCCGCTGCCGCATGCCATCAACTCGGTTGGCAACTTCACACCCTCTCAGCCCTTGTTCTCCCGGCTCAAATGCAGGATCTCCAAACCCTGCTAACCCTGTGGGAACGGACGGCGGCGCTTCAACCTTCGGTATTGTTAGTTGATTGTGATGCGATCGCCCATGAATTCAACTCTCGTGAGGATGCCCTGACCCGGCTGATGGAACAGATTCGGAGTCCGTTGATGATTGCCAGTCGCGATCGCTGGCCTCAACAACAGCGTGCTTTCGTTAGCCTGACGGTTGAATCACCAACGCGCGATGAGCAACAGAGACTCTGGCAGCAAGCTCTGGGGCCAGTAGCCGCGTCTCTCAACGGTCAGGTGGAGCAATTAGCCAGCCAGTTTCGGCTAAATGCTTCAACGATTCAGACCATTTGTACGGAAGTGATAGGCGATGTTCATCCGCCTTCTACGGTTCATGCCGCGCAAAGCGAGTCATTAGGTCAGGCACTCTGGCAGGTCTGTCGTATCCATACGCGTCCACAATTGGATGATCTGGCGCAGCGGATTGAGGCGATCGCCACCTGGAACGACCTGATTCTCCCCGACAAGGAATGTGCCGTTTTGCAAACCATTGCTGCCCATGTGAACCAGCGCATTCGTGTGTATGAACAATGGGGATTCCGTTCCAAGAGTAGTCGCGGGTTAGGCATTAGCGCGCTGTTTGCAGGAGTCAGCGGCACCGGAAAAACCATGTCTGCGGAGGTTCTAGCCCATACGTTGCAATTAGACCTGTACCGTATTGATTTGAGTTCTGTTGTTAGTAAATACATTGGTGAAACGGAGAAGAATTTACGCCGAATTTTTGATGCAGCGGAAGCCAGCACAGTCATTCTTTTATTTGATGAGGCGGATGCGTTGTTTGGCAAGCGCTCAGATGTAAAGGACTCCCACGATCGCTACGCCAATATGGAAGTGAGCTATCTACTCCAACGCATGGAATCCTATCAGGGCTTGGCTATCCTCACCAGTAACCTGAAAGATTCGCTAGATACAGCCTTCCTGCGCCGGATTCGCTTCGTTGTTAAATTCCCCTTCCCTGACATCGCCCAACGGATACGCATCTGGCAGAAAATATTTCCGCCACAAACACCCACCCATGACCTGGATTTTCAAAAGCTGGCAAAACTCAATGTTTCAGGGGGCAACATTCGCAATATCGCCTTGAATGCTACATTTCTGGCAGCCAGCAACAATGAACCTGTGCAGATGCATCACCTGCGGGATGCGGCTTATAGCGAATATATGAAGCTAGAACGAACCCTCACTGATACTGAGGTAAAAGGCTGGGTGTCGATCATTTAGGTGAGTGGTGGGGCTGCGATCGCTACCAGCATCTCGTATCTAAAATAATCTGAAAGATTTCTTGCGATCGCACCAACGCGGAATAATCTGAAGAAAATTTCTTGCGATCCACAGAATTTGGGGTGATAGACAGAAACGGCACAACTGAGAGGATCGGTAGTCAGCTGGTTGAATTGCTCACCCAACCTTAGCTGTGCATCGTGCGTAATGGGCACCATCACACACCACGCACAGCAATGAACCAGGCTCCTCCAGTTCAGGTGGAACATCTGAGCTTAGCGCGTAAGTCTGGATGGTGATTGAAATAGCCGTCTAACCAATCGCAGCCACGGTCTAGGAGATTTGGCAAACTGGCAACCTGCCAATGGTGCACTGTAGTGCTAGTACCAATGGTGAAAATTGTTTTTCCATCGTTGCTGAAGCTGATATTGTGAATGCCTTCTGGGACAGTGATGTTGCTCAGCAAGTTTCCTTCTAATGTCCACAGCTTTAGCGTGTTGTTAGCAACGGTGGCAAGACTGCGGCTATCGGGGCTAAATTCCATTCGGAAGGTTGTGTCTGTATTGCCTGTAAAATCGGTGATGAGTTGCCCCTGGCGATTCCACAGCTTAATGCTGCCGTTCGCTCCAGAGGTAGCAAAGTAGTTGCCATCCGGGCTGAATTTAATCAGGTAAACATCTGGTTGAAACTGAGATAGTGTTTTGACCAGCTTTCCTTGAGGCGTCCAAATTTTCACCGTTCCTTCTAGACCTGTGGTGATTAGGTGTTGCTCATCGGGGCTAAACTGCATTGCGATAATATCTTGCTCATGGGCTTTGAGCGTTGCCAAAACTTCTCCTTTGGCCGACCACAGCGTCATCTGGCCATCCATCTGACCCACCGCCAGATAATTTCCCCTTGGACTGAGGCTCAGAGCATTGATGGAAGCCTGAGATGGTGTGCGCGTTTGCAGTAGCAATTCTCCCTCACGAGTCCAGAGGTTAATCTGATTATTGGCGGTAGCAGCGGCAATGTGGCTACCATTGTGGCTAAGGGCAAGAGAGGCAGGGGAGGGGAGGCTGTCTGTTAGTTCTTGGATCAGTTGACCTTGTGGATTCCACAGGCGAATTAAGCCTTCTCTGCCCGCGATCGCCATCACCTGACCATCCTGGCTGAACTGAGTATGGGGAGAAGACTGACCCGATACATTCAGCGTTGCCTGTTGTCGTCCTGCCAGATCCCACAAAAGGGCACTGCCGTCCTGATTATTGACGCTTAGGATGCGCTGCGATTGTCCATTCAGGTCTGAGAAGAGGGTTGTGCCGGGTGCAATCCCTGCTAACTGGTGTTGATTCTGCGCTTGCAGGTTCCAGTCCTGAACGGTGCCTGTGCTGGAAAAGGTGAGCAGGCGATCGCCCTCTGGGCTAAACCAGGCATTCAAAATTCTGCCTTGTCCCTTCAGCGTTGAGGCAATCGGTTGCATGGACTCGATCTGTTGCAACAAGTAGATGGTGCCGGGGAAATTACTAAAAATCAAGCGATCGCCCTGAGGACTCAGTTGCAAATTTGCCTCCACCGGAACAAGGGTTAAAGGCTGAGGAGGAATTCTAGGAATCCTGGGCGGTAGTTGCTTCCCTTGGGGCGTCCAGTAGCTCAATTCTCCATTGACGGTGACAACAACGATTTCATTGCTGGATGTAAATTGAGCATCCGCAATGGACTTATAGGAGCCATTGCCGCCACCTGGAACCTTAATCTCGCTGAGGCGATCGCCCTTCACTGTCCAGACTTCCGTGTTTCCTTCCCGGCCAACGGTTAATAAATACTCACTATTGGAACTCCACTGCATGTTCAGGGGAACAGATGCCTTGAAGGTAGTGAGGTTTTGCCCATTGAGCGAGCTAATTTTCACATTGCCCTGCTCATCAATTGCCGCTAGATGTTGCCCATCCGGGCTGAATTGCACAGTATGGATGTTACCCTCAAAGCCCTCTAGTTTGAACTGATAGTTCCCTTGAGACGACCAAACATCAACGGTTTGAGAACTCGCCGCGGCAAGGGATTCACCATTAGGACTAAACGCCAGAGTAAACACCTGACGGTTTCCGGGCTGTTGCAACTCCCGAAGGCGATCGCCCTGTCGATTCCAGAGTCGAATTTTGCCATCAAACCCAGATGTAGCTAGCAATTGACCATCAGGACTAAACCCCATTGCTACCTCTGTTCCCCCGTGATCTCCCAGGTTGGCAATCAAGGTTCCTTGCGTCGTCCACAATTGAGCTGTTGATTGCACATCTATGGAGGAAGAGGCAGAAGCCGTGATGACCAGCTCTCCATCGGGGCTAAATTCGGCTGCACCCAGGTTGACCGGAAAGCCTGTAAACCGATTTTGTTCATGAATTTGACTTAAAACATTTTGTAGCGCCAGAATTGGGCTGGTTGCTGGATATTCAGACCAGGGGCGATCGCTTTTCACCAGTTGGTTTAGCTCCTGCCCAGCCTCCATGGCTGAGACTAAAGCATCCAGTTCAGAGGTTTCAAACTGACGCAAAACCTTCATCCCTTGTCGCTCCAAGCGAGTTCCTGCCAGGGCAGTCTGCTGCTTTTGCAGGGCAACACTGGCAAAGGTGCCCGCGATTGCCGCTCCCACCACAGAAACAGCCAGAATCAGTGAACCAACTTGTATTCGGCGTTTGGCTTGATGGTTAGCAACCGTCAAAATTTGATTCGCTTTGGCAATCGTTTCCTTTTCCTGTTTTTCAATATCCCAACCGATCTGAACCTCCAGCTTTTCTAATTGAATGGTGCGATTTTCAGCTTCCTGACTCGCTGCCAAAAATTGGTAATCTTCATCGCTTAAACTCTTTCCTGCTGCCCAATCCAGCGCTTCTCGCAAAGTCTGTCCCCGCAATAGTCGAGAGCCATCCTCTCGCTCGGAAGATATCCAGGCGGCGATCGCATCATTGTAAATTCGCAGATTACCCAACTGCTCACTGACCCAGGCGACATCAAACACTGTTTCATAAATCCGGTTAGCAACCCACACTTTGCCCTGACGCTGCACCACTAGCCCAGACAGCTTCAGCGCCATCTGCTCGGCCGAATCATCGGCTGGAATCGACCGATCTGGAGCCAGTAATATCTGTTGATAAAGCCCCAATAATCGACCGGCCCGTTGCTCATTCCGCAGTAGGCGATCGCGAATGGTTTTGAAATGCTCAGGATAATCCTGTGCTTCCCAATTGTCGATTATGTAGGTTTGAATGAGGCGCTCGATCGAGTCATGAAGCAATGAAGTAGTGAAATGATCTGTTGCTTCACTCCTCCACTCCTGCACCACCAATTGACACACCTTTTGCGTTAGAAACGGTTGTCCACCCGTCCAGCGCAAAATTTCATGCAATGCTGTTTGAGGCGCGTCAACGATTTCTGTCAATCCCTCTGATAAAACTTGCGCTTCGTGCTCAGCAAATCCCTGCAAATCAATGGCTCGACCAATATTGAAGGGGGTGCGGTGGGTGTCGCTGATCAGATCGCTAGGGGTGGCAACACCCAACAATGCAAACGTTAAATGCCGATAAGCGGGGTGATGCGCTCGTTTGTTGTAGCAAGCACGAATCAGCACAAAGAAATCATCCAGTGAGTCACGAAAGCTCAGAATACTGTCAATTTCATCAATGAAAACGACAATGGGCTGTGATTGCTTCAGCAGAATTTCTTCAATCAACTGACTCAACCGCTGCACAGGTGAAAGCGAGGCGCGATCGCTCCACCAGCCCATGAATTCTTTAGAAGTGAATACATTCAGACTGCTCGCCAGCTTATAGGCAACGCCGCCATACCACTGCTCTAGCGACACCTGATTGCCAATATCTGAAATATCGATCGTGACGCAGGCAATTCCTTCCGCCTGCAAGCGATTCATCACCTGCACCTGAAGACTCGATTTGCCCATTTGCCGAGAATTCAGAACATAGCAGAACTCTCCCGCTTTTAACCCCTGATACAAATCAAGGTCAGCTTGCCGCTTAACATAAGTAGCAGCATGTTCAGGTAGAGTGCCGCCGGCCTGGTAGTAGGTAGCGATCGCAGCGTGATCTTTTTGTGCAGCCATAGCGATTTAGACGAGAAATGAGAGGAATAGATTCCGAGGGAATCCGTTGTCATTTCCTATGAAACTCGATCAATTGATGAGTTCAGGAGGGAGAACTTCGAATTGTGATTGACTTGCCATCGACTTTATTGAGATGTCAGCAATAGCATATCCAGCTTGAATTGTAGTTTTTATATGTGGCCAGAAAACCAGGTTCTGCTTTAAAGCACGGCCTACTATGATTTGTACGTGAGCAGGCGATCGCCCCTGCCATATTGCGATACAAGCTAGAATTTCATCAAAATGCTATCCGATCTTGAACCCTGCATTCATGCGCTAATGGGATACGCTGACCAGGCCTACTGTGATTTCTGCCATGCCGCGATCGCTCAGACTTCGTCAATCTTGCATCTCTCGTATCAAGCTGTCCCTGTTGCGCAATGGCTTTCCCAGCCAGCGCATTCTGGCCGAGCACTTGAAGATTGCCCAATCGACCGTTAGCCATTTCCTCAACGGCAAATCCGTAGACTTCGTAAATTTTGTAGAACTTTCTCAAGCCTTAGGACAAGACTGGCGCGATCTTGTGGATCTGGACGCTGAGCCGCTAGGGGAGCAGGTAGAGGAACCGGCAGCCCAGGAATATGCTGCGACAGTTTTAATTAGTGGTGATGTGGGTTGTGTCGAGTTATCGGCTCAGATCCAGCAGTATTTTGCTCAGACTTCATATCAGGTGGCGATCGCTCCAACGCCCCTCCTACTAGCGGAAACCTTACAATCCTTTGACTATTGGCTGCTGTTATTAACCGAGCCATCAGCTGTTAGCGAAGCAACCCTGGCCAATGTTCAGCTAGCCAGAGAGTTATGGGATAAGACACAGCGACCCACTATCTTACCCATCGCGATTAATCTGCCCTGGATACAGCGATTGCCATTCGATCTGCTGAATTATTTGCAGGAAAGCCAGCCGTGGCAATGGCAACTCTCTGAGCCGCCCACGCGTTTAGCGTCAGCACTGTTGGACGTATTCAATCAGCGGCGCATGGCGCTACCGGCTCATGAGCTAGCTATCCCTTGGGCACAGCTTACGGCTCCAGCGACTCGTGCCCCTACTCCGCCCCTGCCGACCGCTTCTCCTGAAATTCCAGGGGGACAGATGGATCTTGAGTCGAGACTTTACATCCAGCGTCCTCCTATTGAGACACTGTGTTATGAGGCGATCGCCCAACCTGGTGCCCTGATTCGGATTAAAGCGCCCCGGCAGATGGGAAAAACCTCATTGATGGCGCGGATATTACATCAAGCAGAACAGCAGGGATCTCGGATTGTGCCGTTGAGCTTCCAACTTGCTAATCAGCGCATCTTCAACAATTCAGATACATTTCTCCAGTGGTTTTGTGCCAGTGTCAGTCTGGAATTGGGGCTTCTTGATCCAGAGCAATTGGCAAAGCATTGGCAGCTTGCCGATTTGATTGGCAGTAACCAGTGCTGTAAAGCCTATTTTGAACAGTATTTACTGCCGCAGCTGGCTACTCCCTTAACATTGGGATTAGATGAGGTCGATCGCGTCTTTGCCAGTCTTGAAATTGCTGATGATTTCTTCGGATTGCTACGTGCTTTGCATGAAGAGGCGAAACGGCGAGAGATCTGGAAAAATATTCGTCTGATCGTGGTTCATTCCACCGAGGTTTATATCCCGCTCGATGTAAACAAGTCTCCGTTTAATGTAGGACTACCCATTGAGCTACCCGAATTTACAACCAGTCAGGTCGGGGAACTGGTGCAGCGATACGGTCTTCCCCAGCAACCAGAGATGATTCAAGCGTTAATGGGGTTAGTCGGAGGACATCCCTTCTTGATTCGACTGGCACTCTATGCGATCGCCCACCTAAATTTGAGCCTAGAGCAACTCTTGCAGACCGCGCCAACAGAAGGTGGCATCTATGCCGATCATCTCCGTCGTCATCTCAGCAATCTCGAACAGAATCCACCCTTGATGCAGGCATTTCGAGAGGTCGTATTCCACAACACCCCAGTGCGATTGCCCTCCGAGCAAGCCTTCAAACTCAGCAGTATGGGGCTCATAAAACTTGTTGGTAATGATGGAGTCCCCAGATGTCAGCTCTATCGCCAATACTTCTGCCGTTGCCTATAGAAAACACTGTGTTTAGGTTTTTAGGAGATTTCTGGGAAACAATATCCCCATTATTTGGAAAAAAGGCGCGGCGAAGCCGCGCCTTTTTTCCAAATAATGGGGAAGTTCTTATCTGGAAATCTCCTTAGAAGTGTAAGCATGAATGAACTCATGGCCCAGATGCAGGCGGTTATGGAAACACCCTACTACGAAGGTAAATTTCCCTGTCCTTGGTCGGTTCCAGAGTGTAAATCCTTTTCAAGGATCCGTTTGTCTGGAGAAATGACACATCTAGAAATTGGATTAGTTTTGGCTCAACTGGCTCAATACAATCCAATAGAACTTATACCGGTTTTATATGAAGCTGCACAGAATGAGAGTGGCGGCGGGTACCCGCTGCCACTCTCATTCTGTGCAGCTTCACATTGATTTGGTATTGCAAGTGATGAACAAGTTATTTTAGAGCAACTTCTTGAAGCAGAGAGTTTAGTTTTGCCGGGTGGCATAGAGATCACGTTGGGAGAGAAGTCTATTCCTTCAAGTTGGGTAGATGCAGAGCGATCGCCAATCGCTGGCCGAACCGTTCGACGGCTTGCAAGCGGTGTTGTATATTGAATTACTATGTCAAATCAACCTGCACCAGAAATCGAGCTGCTACGCGCAGCGTATGCGGCCTTCAACGCGCGTGACATTGATGCCGCCCTCGCCCTTATGACTCCCGATGTGGCCTGGCCGAAGGCGTTCAAAGGCGGTTTTGTTCACGGGCCTGAGGAAGTCCGCGCTTACTGGACAGAGCAGTGGAGTGAGATCAATCCATCCGTCGAGCCAATTGCCTTTTACCCAGAGGACGCTGGGCAGGTCCTGGTCGAGGTGCATCAGGTCGTGCGCGATTTGGTCGGGGCCGTGCTTGCCGATGAGCACGTTGGCCACCGTTTTACCATTGAGCATGGCTTGATTCAAGCCATGGAAGTCTGTCCACTTCCATCGTCTGGTCTCGGTGCTTAATCATGCGCTGTAGTCGCAATTATCACAGCCACTGGTGCTTCTGCTTCTGCTTTTGTTTCAACTGATGTGCCTTTAGGAGGTTTCTGCATAAGAATTTACCCAGAATGTTGGTGCTTTGCCCGCGAAGCGGGCAAAGCACCAACATTCTGGGGGTAATTTCATTACTGGAAATCTTCTTAGAAACCATCTTCTGTTTAAGCAAGCATCACCACCCTACCATTAGACAACTCACCTAATGATAACGGTGCAGTAGATTGAAGGAAATCACTAATGCTGGGTTCAAGGTTACGAACAACCGCTGACTGCAATCATCAGGTGTATCGCTCCTTCTGTTTCACTTGATTTACCCATCCTTAACGATAGGGAATAGTTTTTCTCTTGAAATTCCGATCAACAGGCGTTGGATGTGGGTGTTCGATCGCCCCCACCACTTTCAGCCTTCCAGGTGTCGTGCCATTCTACAGAATTGGCGTAGATCGCCAATTCTGAGCGGTTTCTAAAATTGAGGCGTGTAAATAAACGGGTCACATAGGTTTTTACCGTTCCTTCTGAAATAAATAACTGTTGAGCGATCTCGCTATTGGTTGCGCCTTTGCCGATTAATCGCAAGACATCTCTTTCTCGGGCAGATAATTCGGCGATCGCGGGTAATTCTGACTCTCCACGGGATAGCCCTGAACGAAGGGCCTGATCCAGAATTTTTTCCATTAGACCGGGAGCCAGTTGTGTATAACCCCGATGAACCAGGCGAATAGAGTCGGCCAGTTCCTCCGCAATCATCGTTTTTAGGAGGTAACCTTTCGCTCCAGCATACAACGCTTCAATGACAGATGGTGTGTCGTTACAGGTACTTAAGATGAGAACTTTGACAGTGGGGAAACGTTGGGCGATCGCCTGCGTCGTCTCTTTCCCACCCATAACTGGCATACTCAGATCCGTGAGGACGATATCTGGCTGTGTTACTTCAATTTGTTCTAATGCCTCTCTCCCATTTTCGGCTGTGCCGACTACAGCCAAGTCGGGTTCATGATTCAGCAATGCTTTGATTCCGTCACGGACGAGACCTTGATTGTCTACCAGTAGGACACGAATCATATCAGCACCTCAGATAGCATCTACAGACCTATCGCGTTTTCACCTACCCAACTACACGTCCGCTTTCCGGAGTTTATGCAAGGTCAGTTAGAATCCCAGTCATTTAATTTGTATTATTTATGGAGAATAGTTATGTAAGCTGAAACCCTTTAGATAGAGACATTGCATATAACGCCCTTACCTGTTGGGTTTCAGCTCTTGCGATCGCTTAATCTATACTTAAATTTGGCTAACGTAATCCTGTAATTTTTGAGGCTGCCACTTTAAACAAAACTTTAAATAACATTAGGAGGTTTCTGCATAAGAATTTACCCAGAATGTTGGTGCTTTGCCCGCGAAGCGGGCAAAGCACCAACATTCTGGGGGTAATTTCATTACTGGAAATCTCCTTAGTTCGGACAGTTTTTGTGAAACCCTTGATTTTGCGTGCGCTTCACGCACGCAAAATCAAGGGTTTCACAAAAACTGTCCAGAATATTGAATAAAAGAAGTCGTAGTTTTTCAAGAACTACGACTTATCAGAGTTGACAAGTTTATATCAATAAGCTTTTGAACAGAAGGCATCCTATTTTTGTAAATGCAAGAAGTTTCGCCTACCGCATTCACAAAACAGAGTTTTCCCTAATTTTGAACGGGAATGGGCAGAATGAGTTGTTTAGGAGATGGAGATGGAACCGGACTGACAGGATTCGTCGGCTCAGTAGGCGGAGGCGCCGGTTCAGGTGGGGGAGCAACGGTTTCTATGAGAATTGTTCGTGTCATTTGTTCTCCTGATGGGTTGGTTATTCGTAGTGTTAAAGGTTGCTGTCCCGGTTGATCATTCAGCGTATATTCCAGAGAGCCTGTTGCTGGAACTGACCCCGGTGCCGGGAGAAGTTCAACCTGGGTATCGGGGTCTGATTCAATCTGCCATGAAAACGTGATGGTTGTGGGTTTATCGGCAGACAGCTCAATGCGATGGGTAGGGTTTTGTCCTACATCCTCTCCGTTGATCTGCAACGATTGCACTTTAGGGGGAGTTGCCTGAATACGAATGGGGGGTGTTTGTTTTATGGTCTGCTCTGACTGCTTGGCAATTAAGGTGAGTTGAAAGGTGTAGGTTCCAGGCCGAGTCGCTGAAGTTGGTACATTGCGGCAGACCAGACGTGTGGTCATGGAGCAGAAGCCTTGCAGCTCAGGCGGAACTCCATCAGCCAGGGAGTAGCGTTGCATCGCATCGGTGATCGTGCCATGTTCTGTAATGCCCATCACCTGCACCTCTTGAATTTGCTCAGGAGAACTAATCTCCCAATTGAGGCGGATAGGCGGTGCGATCGCTCCCTCCCCGACTTCTGACCCGGATTGATACGTCGCAGCAGTCGGAGAAAACTGCACGATCGCAGGGTGAGATAGCGCGGCGATTGTCAGGGAATCTGTTGTTCGTTCGTCTACAGGTTGAGTGCGATCGCTCCTGGAAAATACTTGCAGTCGAAATGTGTGGGTTCCGGGGGTGGCTTGAGCAATGGGCATGGCCCGGCAGCTTAACTGAGTGGTGTCCTCCTGCACGGCGGCGCACAAATCTTGCTGTCCAGCACGACGCTGGAGTTCTTTCGGGATGCTGCCTGCAAAAGTGTAATTCTTGCGGCTGACTTCAGTTCCTTGCTCTAGATGAATAATAGTAATGCGATCAATATCATTCAAGCGGTTAATTGTCCAATCCAGGCGCATTGTCTCGTCTTTGCCTGCTCGATAGGTTAGCGGTTCCCCCGTTGTTGAATTAACCGTCGGGTTAATGGCCACAATTTGAGGTTGAGGAACAGGGGCGGGAGCGGGGCGTTTGAAGAGAGTGAGCCATACCATGAGGGCGATCGCCCCTACAGCCCCTAATCCTGCCAGTACCAGCAGCACCAGCATCCACCAGGGGCGTGCTTGCCAAAGAATAACCCCCTGAGCGGTTGACGGTATCTTTGGCGCGTCCATCGCACCCGAAACCTCTTTCAGGTGAAGGTCAAATGGAATCTCTCGCCCCTTGCCCCACCAGGGACGAGCCCACCACTTTCGGGGCATGGTATGGATGACGAGTGGCTCACTATGACCCGGCTCCAGATGCAGTACAAAAGGCTCAATCCGGTAGCGAAACTGGTGTTCAGGGTCAATGGCATCCACAATGAGTTTACGAACGACATTCCCCTGATTGCTGATTTGCACATCAAACAGACCAGATTCGCTGGGAATGCGGCGTAGGGAGGGTTGAAGCTGTACATCCAGGCGATCGCTCGTCAGAATTTGTAGATACACCACATCCAGTCGTTGCAGGGTATCGTCATTGCTAGAGGTGAGCCGGAGGGTTGGAAAGTAGTGTCCGGCAGTGGTAAATTGCGGCGGGTGCAACCTCAAAACAATGGAACCGCTGCTGTCAGGATTCAACTCCAGTCCATCGGTTTCGCTGACCAAACCGGGATTGTCTAAACTGCTTTCGGGATAGCGGACGGTGAACCAGGACTGCGGCAGTTCGGGACAGGTGAGGTAGAACCGATCGACCCGTTTGGAGCAGTTTTTTATGTGAACTGTCACATCTAAGGCTTCCCCTGCCTGAAGGCGATAGGGATTAGCTGCCTGGGTAACGGGCTGCACCGAGAACAGGGGGTCAGTTCCCCATTCCGCATCGTGGGTCGAGGGTAGAACGCGAAACTGTTGAGGGCGGCGGATGGGTGGCTTGTCTGGATACTGCGCCTGGGCATCCACCAGCACTTCGTAATGGTACAAATCAGGTGTAGCCTGTTGGGGAATGTCGAAGGTGAGCATCACTTCCCGGCTTTCCCTTGCCTCTAGACGAAACGGGTTGCGTTCGCTGAAGCTGCACCACCGCAGGATGGGTTCTGCCTTTTGTTCGGTGGCAACAATCCACAAATCAACTTCAGCGGGGCGATCGCCCAGGTTCTTGACCACAATGCTCCGTTTCAGCGCAGAACCCCGTTTGGCTTCGTGATTCGCCGCTCGATCTTCAATAAATAGTGGGTGTGTGGCAAGTGGCATGGTTCTCATCCTTTGCATCGTTGCGGGTATGAATGCGGTACAGCATGACGCGATCGCGATCACCGTCACTGGTAATCACCAATGTGTTGTCTTTTTGAGTAATATCGACGCTATTCAGGCGAATTGGGAAATCTGCCAGGCGTACACCATTGCGTTCATGTTCCGAACGTTTTCCATTCTCCAGGGGCCACAACATGACACGTCCATCGTCCCCGGTACTGGCCATATAGCATCCGTCAGAAGTGAGGGCAACGGAACGCACAGGTTGCTTGCTATGACCGTCGCGCCATTGATCAAGGATGGGCAGATTACAGATACCCTCCGCATCGCCCTGTAGCTGGCATGGGCGCTTTGTCATATCCCACAGGGTGATGTAACCCTGGTTATCAGCGGTGGCCAGAAGATTTTGAGCGGTTGCGACGCTGGCGATCGCCTGCTCCTTACCCATAATGGGTTGCGAGAAGGCATAGGGGGGCGTTTCCCAGTGATAGGGGACGTTGTAAAGGCGATTAGCATTCCAATCCCACAACACCAGCTGATTAAATTGCCCTGCTACAACTAACCATGGGGGAGCTTGATCGAATTCGCTGAGCGCAAGGGACGATACGGCAAAGGGGAAATAAGTTCGCTGCGGTTCTTTGGCGGTAGCGGGGAACATTTCACCCAGGGATGTACGAATTTGACGACCGGCAGTTTGGGATGGAACCACAGACCAGCGACGCACCATGCCACTCCCATGTCCACTGAACAGCAGGTTTGAATCCTGAGTAAACACCAGATCAAAGACACGATCGGTTCCCTGGTAAAGGGTTTGCTGTGGTTTGGTGAACGCAGTATCCCACAACTGAATGGTGCCATCCTCTAAACCTACGGCCACTAAATTATTTTTGCGTCCGTGGCGGATTACCCGGACCGCTTTGCCAATGTTCTCACCGATGTTATCGGGCTGAATCAATCGCTGAGCCTGCCATTGCCAATGCAGTAGGCGATCGGGTTGCCACATGGTTCGATTCACAAACCAGCGTCGTACCGTTTCGTCGCTAGAACCGCTCAATACCGTTGTGCCATCGCCGCTGAACCGGACAAAATTAACGGTGCTGTGATGTCCATCAGACCGGAGTAACCACAGCATCCAGAGCAACAGCAGGAACAGGAGCGCACTTCCTAGTTGGGCAAGCGGTGGAATGAGGGGCGGAATGCGTAACTCCAGGGTTTTGCTATTGGGCTGTAGTTGCACGGCTGTCATGGAGCTGTCGCTGTGCATCGGGGTTAACTCCGGAGTCACAGGGAACAACACCCGTCGGGGCCAACCTAACCAGGGTCGCCGCCGTTGAACAACCAGTGGGGCTTGCTGAACTTCTCCTGGATGAAGGCGCAGGGGTGGGGGTGGAATGAATGGGTGGGGGCCTTCTGAAGGGGCGATCGCGATCTCTTGCGGCTGGTTACTCCGATTCTCAAATCGCAACTCATAGATAGCTGTCCCTACAGCCTTACGGAGGCCCTTGGCGGCGATCGTTTGAACCTCAGGTTGGCATTCAAAGGTGACAGCCCCTTGCGGTAATACCTCTAAAACACCCTGCTCACGAGCGCTGTAATAGTTTGCTGGCGATTTGACCTCTACCGTGAAGGGGTAAGGTTGGCTAAGGGCGGTATAGTGCGGAGGGCGGCAATAGAAGCTAGTTTTGAGGGAATCTCCGGCTTCAATGGTCAATTCCTGTTCAATGGAGGCTATATCCCGTGAGCCCGTCATCCAACCGGGCTCAAGCCCCGTCAGGCTAACAATAACAGCATTCGATTTGGAATCGAGGTTGTAGAGGATAACAGGAATCTCGATTTCATCCCCTGGAAAAACCTTCAAATCCTTATTAGGCAGAAAAATGCGTAATGATCGACGCGGCTTCTCGACCAATAAACTAATGGGTTGACTGGTGAAGAGAGTGGCATACTCTACCGAAAAAATTCGCAGAGTTAAATCCAGGGTGGTATCGTAGGCCGGAATTGGCGGTTTCTTAATAACAACGTGAAATTGGGTTTGGGCACCGGGTGGTTTCTTGGCACAGATCTCTGGCTCGATGCTGTACCAATCTCCTCCCGCTTGTGAGTCAAGGCCAGGAGCCAGTAACTCCAGTTGAAAGCTGGTAAAGTAGCGACTCGCATTGATTACGACCACATCAAACTCGTGCTCATTGCCCGACTTCAGATCGGGATCGGCGGCCAAGTCTGGAATTAATCTGAGCTTCCGTTTAGAAACCGTGGCTTGAATTCGGTTTTCCATCCTTCCATTCCTCTAGCGGATCGGGTGAGCATTGTGCTCCCATCCTTGTCAGTTAAGGGATTTACAAATTGTGGGCATTGTCCCTACGACAACGCAGGCTGAAGCAACTGGGTCAGGTGTCGTCGCCGCCAGGCAAAGTGCAACAGGTTGATGCCAAATTCCTGAGCTGTGCGAATGTCATTGCGCGATCGCATTCCTTGAACATCCGGTGCCCAGGCCGATGACAGCCCTCCAGCCACAAAGATAATTCCGCCACCACACCAGACTTGGATGGATGTCTGATCTACCTCTGGAAGCGCGGCAAAAAGGAATGGATGCGATCGCACCGGATGGTCATTTGATAACTCATGCCAGGATTCCAAAGCAGTCTGGAAGCTGTGTTCGATCCAGTTTTGAAAGTTGGCGATCGCAAACTCGTTTGTATCCAGCAATTCAATCAGCACCATACCCCCCTGAGTCAGGTACTCACTCAAGACATCCTGTTCGGTGCCGCTGAGCTCCGATACATGATCTGCATCAAGAAGCAGGAGATCGTAGGGGGCGATCGCTTCAGCCTGTAGCGACAAAACATTAGGAGCGGCTATGCCCTGTAAGCTGGGATAAAGGGCCGAGGTCGATCGTGCTAGAAATGTAACCGCTTGCCCTTTTGATACCCCGGCTTCTGTGCTCTGGGGTTTGATCTGAGCCAGATGGGCCGTGGCGATCGGCTTCGTTTGAGCCTGTAAGCGATGGCTCATATCTAACTGATTCTGCACCGGGAAAAGAACGTCATCTGGACGCTCAATCTGAATGAAATTGTTGCTTAGCTGAATACGACACAGTTCAATTTCGTGGTCCTTGGGTGGTGTCGTTTTTTGATCGAAGCGAAACTGTTCTCGCAGGACTTCAGAATGGGGTTGATAACTTGGAGCTTCTGGTTCTACATAACTAACTACAACATAAACGGTAATACTCCCTGCTATAGGAGGTTTAGCTGCAATGCGATAGGTGCGATCAACGGCTTCATCTACGATGATGACATTACCTTCTACATCAATGGCAATGCCAGGCTGAATTTCAATCCACCGTTGATCGCGAAACCGCGATTCTGTAGAATCTGGTGGGTCTATAATCGTGATGCCCAACCCACAAACAATGCCAGGTTGGTTGAGGGATTGATAGTGCACATTTTGCCGCTGTCGATGGTATGCATGGGCCAGTGACCATCGTTGGGCGTTGATCATCAAGCTATCGTATACGTTTAAGCGTTCGAGAGGTTTAATATCGGGGGCAGGAAAGTTGACGAAATTCATGGCTTTGGGGGTAAGGGTGCGATCGTTTTGATCATAGGAAACTGCACCCTTCAAAACCTCTAACAGATGTCTTGATAGCCGTCTTAAAAAAGTCGAATTTAATATCGGACTTTCGTCATCTCCTGTAACTAATAGTCACGACTTTAGGAGATTTCTGAGAAAAAATATCCCCATTATTTGGAAAAAAGGCACGGCTTCGCCGCGCCTTTTTTCCAAATAATGGGGAAGTTCTTATCTGGAAATCTCCTTAGTATGCTCATATTCGACAGATACTGACATAAGCTGGGATTGATCGCTCAGGTCTGGCTTGGGGGCGCGTCGCCCCCAACCCCCCCTGACTGGGGGGACGGCTGCCCATCCCCCCGGCCCCCTCTCGGCAAGGAGACCTTGCAGGGGAGGCGTTAGGTCGCTTCGCTTTACTGGGGTTTTGAAGCAGACCCCGGCCTTTCTGGGGTACAGGTTTGGGCTTATTTCAGTGCGATTTGCTTATACTCAGATTTTGCGCCAAATTCCAAGAGCCTGATTTTGTGCGCGAAGCGCACAAAATCAGGCTCTTGGAATTTGGTTTTAGAAAGGTGCGAGGTGTGAGCGATCGCTATATCAAGGGGACGTCTGACAACAGGCTCCGATGGGTCTGTTAGGTAACTGATGGAGATTGACTTGCTGTAATAAGTCTGTCCAGGCTGCGGCGATCGCCTCATCTCCACTCTCCCCGTACTGTTCCCCCAACAAAGACAGAGCATCATACCAGACGCCACCTCTGGCATAGGCCGCTGATGTCTGAAGAACATCGGAGGTTTCCTGGGGAATGGATAATTCCGTCCGTTGAATGTAGGCATCAACTCTTACAGGTACATCCGGCGTTTCTGGGTTGCAGAAAATAGAGACTGTCCAGTGATACACCGTCCCCGTAGATAGCGCAGGGGTATCTTCAGGAAATGTCACCCGAAAAGCTCCTGGCGCTGTTGCTGTACTGGTGAGCAGGGTTCGGTAAATAGGCTGGGGATCTTCGCTCCATAGGGTAAACTCGATGGGAACCGCATCGGCTAAGCCTGCGGGTGCGGATAGCCAAACTGTTGGGTGGGATCGGGTGGTGAGCCCCCATTGAAATGTGCGATCGCCCACCTGCACTGTCGGCACCAGAGCCGTAACGTCTGCATAGCGTTCGCATTCTGGACTGCGAGAGCCGCCTCCCTGGCCTCTACCTCCCGGTTCTCCCACAACGGGTGGTGGTGGTGGTGTAAAAGTCCCTCCGGTTGCACTAGATTGAGCTGCGACACGAACAGGTATCAAACTAAATGATAGTGGAAAGATGCACAACGAACATTGAACAAGAATATGAAAGATATAGGTTGAAAAACGAGAATAATATTTCATGGTATAGCGCTCCTCTTATGAACGTGAATGATGAACCTGCACCTACAAATTTGAAGATGAATGGAAACGAGAAAGGTTTAAGCGATAGAGTAGAAAACTAAGTAGAAGAGTCGCAATCGCTGGAATACAAGGAATCCAAAGACCCTGTAACAACAATAGATAACAGATCGTAAGGTTTATGACTATAGCACAGGCGATCGCTCTCCTTTGCCATCTAGACATACCCCATGCTAAAACTCCACCCAGTCCAGCCCATGCACTAATCCAGATCAGCTCAACGAGAGGATGCCATACCTGCAATAGAGGACGTCCATTCAGCACAGCACTCAGAAGCTGACTTGTCATTTGGGCCTGTAATACAACACCGGGAGGACGGGCTCCAAAGGCTCGACCGTAAGGGGTCATCCAGCGATCGCCCGTGCTGGATGTTGCAACACCAATCAGTACAATGCGATCTTTTATTGTGTCAACTGGCACTTCTCCTTTGAGAATCTGCCCCACTGTAACCTGCTGAGCGACTTCAGATAATGTGGGTGCAGCTCGATAATTGAGTAGGATTTGGCTACCTCGTGCATCGAGAGATTGGTAACCTCCAGATCGGGATCGCAAGGCATGAAAGGTCACATCACCCAGTTGCAGTGCAGAGTCGGGGGTAAACTGAGGCGAAATTCCCTGGGCATGAAGATAGCGAAATGCTAATTGCACACTTAATGCATAGGGAGTAACGCAAACCGAAGCAGAATTGGGGCTGGTAAATAATAAGTGGCGACGAATCACTCCATCGTCATCCTGTACAACGTCACTAAACCCCAATTGAGCCGGTTCAACCTCTGGTGGTGGCAGGACACCTGAGGGGTCATCCTGGGTATCAGGCCGTTTGCAAATGGCGACGAGCCGTTGGGATTTAAGCTGTGAAGCTAACTCAGGACCGGCTGCAAAATCATGATAAATATCCAACCCAATAACCTGGGGTTGAGCTTGCTCAATCCTTTGCAATAGGCGGCTGAGGGTGCGATCGGAAAGGGAACCCTGACGGATAGCTTGGCCTTCTGCTCGAATGTCATCTTCGGTTACGTTGACGATTAACAACCGTGAATCTGGTAATTCAGCAGGGCGTCGTTGCAGGAATTGGTCGAAGGCGGCTAACTCCAGGGGTTGCAGAAGGCCGAGCCAGCGAATGGCGGCGATCGCCCCCACGGCCAACAGACTACTGAATCCAATTGCAGCCCGTTCACGGGGTTGAGGCAAGCGTGGAGAAAATTGGCGATCGCGATACCAATCCTGCCAAAAGGGAGACTCCTCTGCCGGATTTTGACAAATTACAGGTAACCAGGTCGCGCAGGGAAATTCATCTGCCCAGGACTGTAAACGCTCACGAGCTTGACGTACTGAAGCATGCAGCGATCGTCCCCCCGAAAAAGCTGCCAGAAACGATTTGAGAAATTCCTGGGCAATGCGATCGGGCACCGATTCACGCATGACAATAATATGGGGCAGGTGTAATTCCGCCAGGTCATGAGCCAGGCTTAATCCATCGCAAGAGTTAAAAATGGCGAGTTTCAAGCCATGACGGATCGCGGTTTGTAGGCCATATTTAATTTGCTCAATAGACAAACGCGCATTTGGGTTAATTCGGATGTAACCCTGATCCTGGCTAGAACTATGCCCTGCAAAAAATAGGATGTCCCAATGGCCCTTCCAGAGTTGTTCACTGACCGTTGCCTGATCAGGTTCCACTAAAAATGTAATCTCGCTGTGGGGCAGTTGTTGAAGGAATTGCTGGTCGGCATCCGTATCAATGCCCTGGCGATCGCCCAAAATGGCAAGAATTCGTACTTTGGCGGGTAGGGATGCGGTGGAAGTGGAGGGCGATCGCCCATAATTAGCCGGACTCAAAGCCAATTCAGCCAAAGGATAATCATCTAAAAACTCCCACAGGTGCCAGGGTAATCCTAAGGCTTCATCCGTCTCAGCCGTTACAATGAGGCGAATATGGTCGTCTGGATGGAGTTGGGTGCGCAGTAATTGATCGACTAATCGGAAGAGATCGTTATGTAGCCATTGGTTAAACTGTTCCTTCAATTTTTCACAGAGCGTTAAAAACTCTGAGCGAGATATGACGGTGATATCCTCCTCAATAATCTCAAAATCATCACTCCAATCATTTCTGATGGGTGTTCTAACCTCATGCTTGAGTAAGGATTTTCGCCACCCCATTCCTGTATAAAGTGTGAGATAAAATTGCCGCCAGCGATGATGGCTTGCCTCAAGATCAGGTGCTGGGGGTAATGCGCCAATTCGTTGGATTGGCGTTAACTGTTTGGGTTGCCAGATCTGCACGGTAACGCTGCTAAAGCCCTGTGCAAGACTTCCTTTACCTAAGTTCAGCGTCACCCAATACATCATGGCCTTATCCCACAAATGACTCCAAAAAGAGCGGTTCATCCAGTGCGACCTGAATCCAAAAAGGTTTACCTGCCGGACACACAAACCGTTTGAGTTGAATGAAGTCTGCATCTTCGCGGGCCTGCACCCATTGCACCACTTCGCCTACATCGGTGAGTAATGCCAGGGAAAGATTGGCGGGTAGGGGGCGATCGCCCGGATAAAGGCGTACTCGGATTTGGGACGATCGCTCTACCTCTGCCAAGATCACCATCAAGATCACATGGTGACCGTCTCCTAATGCAATCGAACGCGCCCGTCGCACAGCCCCATCGCTGTCGGTGCGATCGCGCAGGCTATAGGCTAACTGAGGTTGAGTCTGGATTAAGTTTTCTAGGGCTTCCCATCCTTCCTCAAAGCGATGTTGCAGCCAGTTCACGAGTTTAACGCTTGAAGGAAGGAGCGATCGCGCCTCCGATGTCCGCCATTGCTGGTACAACTGCTGTCGCGTTTCACCGTGGCAAAGCAGTTCACTCCATTGAGTATAGGGAAGCGTCAGCCGGGGTGGAAGAAGATCAGAGAGCTGGAGAAGGGATTGAATTTGCGGTGGAGCATGGGCCGGGGCAGGCAATAGTGATGCCTGAGTGGATTCAGTGGGATTCAGTTGGTGGATAACCCAGAGTGCTGTGACATCTCGAACCAATTGAGTCGCATCCAGAACGTAGGAGCGATCGCCCGCCTGGTATTCACCTTTTGTTTTAAGCTGAGCATGCGTTGTATATCCCCAGAGGCGCAACCACTCGCCTTCGGGATCGATTTGTACAGCCACAAAGTAATCGCCAGCCCATTCAGCCAGGTCAACCCACTCCTGCGGCACAATTAATTCCTCGGTATCAATTTGCTTGCTCGGAATGAAGACAAATCGCTTATGGTTCAGGGCGATCGCCGTACCATTCACAGCCCCCCATAACTCCGGCAACTCATTCGCCAACCAAACCCGCGCCGAGAGGGAATAGTCCGTCTGGAGCCAGAACAACACAGTTCGGATACACATACTGTTGAGGTAGGCATTCCACCGCCCATCGGGATGGCGTAATTGCCGGCTCTGGCGATCAGCCTGTGCCCGGATAGCTGCCTCTATCTGTAAAACAATTTCGGTCGGTGAGGCATACAAAAAGACCATGAATCGACTCCTGAACTCGGTCAGCGATGAGTTGGAACGGTTGGAGAATCAGCCGTAGGAAGATGGTGATACAGCCAGTCCTCCAGTAGAGCGCTGATACTGTTCATTACGGTCGAACTGGGCTCGATATGCAGGGTCGATTGACTCCAGCGCACTACCGCGATCAGCAGTTTTTCCCTTGCCTTTGATAGGCGGCGCGATACGGTGTATTGGGGCAAATCTAATTGTTGAGCAATCTGCTGTTGCGTTAACTGCTGCTGATAATACGTTTGAAGAAGATGTTGGGATTGTGAATCAAGCTGTCCTAGTGCTGCGGAGAGGATTTCGTTAAGCTGCGATCGCTGCTCCTGTCGAACACGCGTGTCTTCCTGTTCCATCAGCATCGTTAGAGGTGGCTCTTGCTGGGCAGGTAGCTCACTCTGCCAGTCACTTTCATCTTCAGATCGAGGAGCATTCAACGACAGAAATGTAGGGTACAAATAAGTTCGAACTTGTTTTGCACAATAAAGCAACCAGGTTTCCATCGTAGCCGCATCGATGGTAGGGTCTTGTGGCGATCGGCGCTGGTTGTAGCACTGAACCAGGGTTTCCCAGTCTTCCGCATCAGGTCGTTGAATGCGCTGACGGTTCGCCGAGCGTAGCAGTTGATAGCCCGCCTCGTAGCTCTGGCAGGCCAGGACGTAGCGGGCGATCGTCTCCGCAGACAATCCCACCTGCTGCAACGCTTCCTGTATCCGCTTGCGGCTTACCCGCAACAACAAGGCCCAATCATTACACAGATTAACGGTCTGCTGTTGTCGCAACGAATCTCGAATAATATTCTCAAAGGCAATTCGGCTATAGGGTTTCAAACTAACGTGATGATTTGGGTCACAGGCTCGTAAAACCTTTGGAAGTTTTTCCAGGGCTATCTGGAAGCCATCAAATAGGGGGTTGCCAGTCTGGGCAACCCGTTGAGCGGCCCAGTACCCAACCTCTTGGAGATAAGCACTCAAGTGAGCCAGGGAAAGCTGTTGTGAGGATGTCGTTTCTGTTGCCAACCATTGGTGATGCCAGTAAACAGCCCAAAACGCTTCAGAACTGGTTTGATGGTCTAACTCAGCCATTCGCATCTGCATACTACGGCGCAAGCGTCCGTCTACAGCCCATCCTTCGGCGCGATCGCCCGCGAACTGTAGGAACGTTGTGAATTGATCCATAACGTCTTGCCGAGCCTGCATAGCGTGGAATTCCAGTGCCTCTCTAACGACAAGCGATAGCGAAAGACCGGATGCCAGCGGTCTACCATGGGTTTCCGATCATTGTAAACCCTGACCAGTAGTAAGGATGGGACAAGCGAGTGGTTGCCATATCTACCACTTCAGACGGATGTGGAACATTTCGTAGGACTTGCTGAATTACAGGATTATCTAAATTGAGACGGCCCTGAAGCAAGGCGAGTTGAGTTTGGCGTAAGGCTTCTCCTTTCGTTGGAGCCGTTTTTAGGTTCTGATAAAATCCTGTCATGAGCGCCACTGTTCCGCTGTCGGAGACTTTCCATAGACTTGCCAGTGCGGCTTTGGCTCCCGATTGTACGGCTAATCCAGCAAACCCTAGCTCGGCATTCGTATCTCCCAAAGCGGTACGACAGGCACTCAGTACCAGCAATTCTACAGGAGGAGCCTGTAAGTTCATGTCCCGAAGCTGGTCTAGCCAGAGGCGGCGATCCCAAAACTGAATGTAGGAATTTTGAACCGAGCCAGGTGCAAAATCGGCATGGGTTGCTAAGTGAATCAGACTAAAGGGTTGGCGCGATCGCTGCTGTCTCAAATTCTCCACCGTAAACTGCTGATTCAAGCGAACTTCACCCGGCCACAACTGACGGATAGCTGCCAGCTCTACAGGGACAGCAGGAAGGGGTTCCTGGTTTTGAAACTCTGATGCACCCATTGCTAAAACTTGCGCCTCAGAGAGCTGTGAGGGGCGGCGATCGAGTAAGTTAAACGCTGGAATAATGCCAATACTGTATTGCTCGATGAGGAACTGCTGACCATCATGCAACGCGGCCATGGGCACACTGCGTAGCTTCCCGCCCAAACAGAAGATCAAATTCGTAATCCCCTGTTCCTCTAACACAGGCTTTAGGGGCTCGATAATCCATCGATACAACTGCTGTGCTGGGGGTAAATACTCACTCGTAGACGTATTGATATTGACCAGTCCCATCCGTAAATTGCGAGTCGTGGTGGTCAAAACTTCAGCAGATGCTTCTGTAACCCGATGGTGACGAAGTTGCCCGCTAGGCAGGAGCAGAATTATTTCGAGTTGCTCAGGAATCGATACCGCATAAATGAGCGCTGATCGCTGCCCTGTCGTACTAGCGGTTTGTCTCAAACCTTGAGCAATTTGCTCAGGAGGAAAAAGCTCAGTTCTGAAGTATCGGCCATAATATTCATTTAGCTGTTGCCGCCATCCCTGCTCTAATTGTTGAACTGCTTCAGCAACATTTCCTGCATCTAAGGATGCTTTTAACTGCTGTGGGTTCAGTCGGAGCGCAGATAATGGGGGTGCATTTGGTATTACTGGACTCTGAGTTTGTGCGCTGAGAGGCAATCGGAGCAATAGCGCAACGCAAAGAGCTAAAAGAAAGCAAAAAGCCGCTCGATAATCATGTTTCATTATCAGTGACGCTAATCGATGGGGATTTCGCAGCGATCGCATAGAGACAACACTTTGCGATTCTGCTTACAATTCTCTCAACCCTTGGAACGATTCAGCATCAGAGTGAACGTAAGCTTAAACGGATTGAATTTTACCTGGATTTGCTGATAGAGCACTTAGAACTTGATCCATATGGGAGGCGTAGTCCATACGCACCACGCCTCCTATCCTATGTATCTTCACATCAAAGCAGTATTACAGCTCTCTATCTAATCTTTGGGCAATGTCGCGAATATCGCGTAGATACACTTTAATTTTTCCAAGAGTCTCAATAAACCAGAAAAAGAGCAGAATTTGTAGTACAAATACGACGAGTGCTAATTCCATGGCTTTACTGCTCATCTTATATAGAGAATAATTTTTTGGAATGTTGCCCCTTTCAATTCAAGTAAGCCTAACATCCCAACAGGTTTTGAACCAACAGAGAGGGTACCATTTCAGCAATTCTCAGTATAGGCATCAAAGCCAAGAGTTCACGCCCTACGGGCGTGAACTCTTGGCTTTGATGCCCGAAAACCGCCCGCCAAAGGCGCGCGGTTTTCGGGCCTGATTTCAAAATGAGAATTGCTGGTACCGTTTGGATTACGTCGCTATTTCTCACTCAGGCACAACGATCTTTTGTAAAGCTTCTGGTAATTAATGGATAGCTTTCGGTATGAGCGCGATCGCATCGCCATTAAAGTAACCACGAGCCCAATACATCCCGTTACGGTAAATAGGAGTGCTATTCCGCGATCGGTTCCGGTTCCAAACCAACCACCGATCAGATCAGCACCTGCACCGGTTGTCATAAAGGGGATGAAAATGAACTGGGCGATCGGCCCAATCATAAACGCTGTAAGGGGTGATGCGGCTTGCTCAATACTCTGGGCAACGCCGAAAACGCGTCCCTGACGTTCTAGAGGTATAACAGTTTGTAGAATCGTTTGCTCTGCTGCCTCAACGACAGGGATCAAACAGAGGTACATAAACATCCCTACTGCCAACAACCCCACAGATGCCTGGATCGTGAAGCCAGCGGCAATAATCCACATCGCAATATTAGCCACAAACAATGTCTTCAAGGGGCTTTTCCCTAAGCCGTTTCGGGCAACAAGCAACCCACCGACAATGAAGCCTAGGCTTAGGATTCCCCACAACAACCCCCAGATTTGGACTGAAACCAGTGACAATCCATAGGCATCCATTAGGGACATGAAGACCCCGCCTAAGAAGTTGTTAAAGCAATTAAAGAAAATAAGCCCAAATAGCCCAGGGACAAGACGGATTGCACGGACAGTTCCCCGTAGGTCAATATTTTTCGTTTGATGCTCAGTATGTGCCGTCCTCTGCTCTGGAATGTGGAGGGTTGTGAGATGAAGGATGACGGCAATGGATAAGGCGATCGCTCCAACCAGCACCCAATACACCCCCAGAAACCCAATTGCCAATCCACTAAAGATGGATGCTATCAAAAAAGAAACACCGTTCGCTGTACCTACCAAACCATTCGCCTGATCACGCTCTGCTTCAGGTATCAGGAGCGTAACGAGAGTAGGAAGGGCGATCGTACGAATGTTTCCGGCGATCGCTCCCATTAATGTCAGAACAATAAAAATCCAGAGTGCAATGCTAGATACATTTGAAAAGATAGCCGAGGGTGTGGAAACAAAAAGGATATAGGCGAAGGTATATAAAATGAGTGAAACATAGCTTGATAACAGCATCGCTGTTTTCTTACGATACTGATCAACTAATGAGCCAAGGAAGAAGCCAGAAATAGCGACTGTTCCAACATATATCCCTGCCATCATCGAAGTTGCTAGTACTGATCGGGTTTGCAGGTATACCCAGAAGGTAACGGCAAACCAGACGAAGTTATTGGTGAGTGCTGCGATGAGAGAGTTTACCAGGGTGGTATAAAAAACTTTTGCCATAGCAAATCGTAATAGGGCTCAGTTCTATCCGTGCTCTAAATTCCTAAAGACCAAATGCGCTATTAACTGAGCAATTCCTACTCTAGTTATAGAATTGAAAGGGAATTGAGAAATGAAATCTTCGTTTTGGAGGTCAATTTGGGATGTAGATGTAGAGCATCACAGTTCCTCCACTTGTTATAGCCTTTTTAGAGTAGCGATCGCCTCCTATTATGGCCTCACCCAATGGCATGAGGTTTGTCTAGTAGGCTGCGGCCTAAGTTCGCAACCTATGTTTTTGTGTAGGGTGCTTCGCACCCTACACAAAAACATAGGTGATGGATTTCCGCCTCAGCGTACTAGTCTTTCGGAAATGAGAGTGTTGTCTGAGAGCCGAAAGTATATCCTTCGGCGATCGTGCTTCATCTGTGTTGTCTTTGCTTATTTGCGCTCTACTCAAACCAGGATTATCCTGACAAGAGTATCCGGGCTATTATCTAAAGCTTATTAAACTTAATTGAGATTTATATGATTCAGTCTCGTAGGATTACCGTCTTAGCAATTGGTTCAACTGGAGATCTCTACCCATACTGCGCGCTGGCTTTAGGATTGCAGGAAGCTGGACATCAAGTTAGGGTAGCCACAAATTCTAATTTTGAAACTTTTGTGCGCGGCCTGGGTTTAGATTTTGCGGCGATCGCTGGAGACTATCAAGTTTTACTCCGTTCAGAACTGGGGCAGAAGCTTCTTCAAGGCGAAATGGTCAAACTGATTGAGGATGACCTGTTGCAACAGCAAATGAACGATGCCCTGGCAGCGGCTCAAGGCACCGAGGTTTTCATTTTTAATCATCTAGCAATTTGGGGTTACCATGTTGCTGAACGTCTGGCGGTACCCAGCTTTTTGGCTCCAACGGTTCCCCTCAGCCCTACCCGGCAGTTTCCCTTTCTCAATTTTAGTGAGGATACAGTTAACCTGCTCAAAGGCGGGCTCAACTATGCTAGCTACCTCTTAGTGGAACTGTCAGGTGCATGGCAAAGCCACACCCTCATCAACACCGTTAGAAAGGCATGGGGCTTATCACCACTGCCAGCGCTTGGCCCTCGCTTTAGAAGTGATAAACCCCCTTATCTCTCTCCCTTACCCATACTCTACGGAGTTAGCCCATCGATTATGCCTAAACCCAGGGATTGGCGAAGTTCAATTTATATGACAGGTGCGTGGTTCCTTGATCGCTTGGAGCAGTATGAGCCTCCAACCGCATTAGTCAAGTTTCTAGAGGCTGGAGAAACACCCATCTGTATTGGCTTTGGAAGTATGGCCGATGCAAATTCAGAAGTATTAACTGACATTGTGATTGATGCAGTTGCGGCATCAAAGCAACGAGCAATTCTGCTGTCCGGTTGGGGTGCTCTTGGAAGGATAGAAACTGCTGGTCTCTTTCGAGATCAAGTTTTTGTGGTGGAATCAGTTCCCCATAGTTGGTTATTTTCCAGGGTCAAAACCGTCGTACATCATGGGGGGGCAGGCACGACAGCTGCTGTTTGTCGCGCTGGGCTTCCTTCAGTCGTGGTTCCCTTTTTTGCAGATCAAATTGGATGGGCCAAACGGCTGCACCAATTGGGGGTCAGCCCAGAACCTATATCAAGAAAGCAATTGACCGTTGAATCCCTCGCTGCGGCAATTGAAACCGCGACAGGCGATCCGGTGATGCAGCAAAAAGCAGCTCAGCTTGGGATGAAAGTTAACAACGAGAACGGCGTGCAGCAAGCTGTTTCGGTCATTCATCAACACTTGGAATCGATTGCCATCGGATGAGGTGTTGAGTGGGTATGAGATAGCACTCGTCCTACCCTACTACCGCTTCTCAAACTCTGGCACCCGTTGTGTAATCCTCGCTGTCCCTGCGATCGCTCATCCCTCCACTATCCATATCCAGCTGTGGTTACGGCTTCCTATTTTATCCACCCCTGATTCTCAATACTCTGGACAGTTTTTCTGAAACCCTTGATTTTGCGTGCGCGAAGCGCACGCAAAATCAAGGGTTTCAGAAAAACTGTCCGAACTAATGATTCTGGTTGACTGTCCAGGTTTTTTTATCTGCTACTTGCCACCTGCTACTTCAATAAAGCTTCCTGTTGTGTAAGATGCTTCATCTGATAGGAGCCATAGGATTGCATGGGCAACCTCCAGAGCCTGCCCTCCCCGCTTCATGGGAACCGAGATTTTAACACGTTCTACCCGATTCGGCTCGCCGCCGCTTGCATGAATATCGGTGTAAATGAAGCCTGGGCGAACGGCATTGACGCGAATTCCTTCGTCAGCCACTTCTTTGGCCAGCCCAATTGTGAGTGTATCAATCGCCCCTTTTGAGGCGGCATAGTCTACATATTCGCCTGGAGACCCCAATCGCGCAGCCACGGAGGAGACATTGACGATAGCTCCTCCGCCTCCTCCCTGGTTAGTAGACATCCGTTTGATGGCTTCCCTTGCACATAGAAAGCTACCAATAACATTGGTGGCAAAAACGTGGTGAAGCCGAGCTGCATCCATTGCTTCTACTTTTTGTTGCTGTTCCAAAATACCGGCATTATTGACCAGTGCTGTGACCGTTCCTAATTGTTTATCAACAGCTTGAAAGAGGGCCACGACTTCCGATTCAGAAGCTACATCTGCGGCGATGGCGATCGCTTGTCCCCCACTTTTTTCAATCGTCTCAACAACACGTTGGGCGGCTTCTTGACTGTGACGATAGTTGACGCAGACAGCATAGCCTTGCTGAGCTGCGAGACAGGCGGTAGCTGCACCAATGCCTCGGCCTGCCCCCGTAACGATGAGAACTTTTTTCATGATGCTGTAACTGAACAGCCCCTATCTTATATTATGTCAGCAGTTCTTATTATGAGCTTCAAAGCCAAGATTGCGCGCCCGTCGGGCGCGCAATCTTGGCTTTGAAGCCTGAAAACCGCTTGCCGAAGGCAAGCGGTTTTCAGGCCTAATTTCATACTGAGAATTGCTGATATTATGTCGAGTTAAATGTTGATGATAAAAAGTGGCGTAGCGCTTTGCGCTACGCCACTTTTTATCATCAACATTTAACCTTACTTACTATTAGAAGGATTTACCTTTCCAGTCTGTAAACATTTTTAGTTTGACAATTATTTCTCTTTACTCGACGTCAGATTCCTGTAAGCCTATTTCCCGAACTTTGAATTCTTCCACGTCGGTCAGCAAGAGATATTTCCTGATCAACTCTTCGTTAAACTCGGCATGGCGATTCATTTTGTTCAATAAATTTCGTCGTTGCTCCAGTACTTCCAGGTAGATGGATTGATAGCCTTTTAATGAGTTCTGCCAGTCAAAATTTGGTTCTTCGAGTTGGCGATCGAAAAACCTCAGATCGACTTCGAGTTTAAAGCGGACTTGCCAATTAGCTGAGCTTCCATCGCAGTTATTCAGATTTCAGGGAGGCCATATCAATCACGAAGCGGTACTTCACATCAGATTTGAGCAGGCGATCGTAAGCTTCGTTGACCTTCTGGATGGGGATAACTTCGACATCCGCAGTAATGTTGTGCTTGCCGCAAAAATCGAGCATCTCCTGGGTTTCCGGGATGCCGCCAATGGTAGAGCCAGAGAGGCTACGACGACGCATGATCAGGCTAAATGCTGCAACATCCAGGGGTTTCTCCGGTGCGCCGACCAGGGTGATGTTGCCGTCGAGGCGGAGCAGATTGAGATAGGCGTTGATGTCGTGCTTGGCAGAGACAGTATCGAGAATGAAATCGAAGCTGCCCGCGTGTTTTTGCATTTCCTCAGCATTGCGGGAAACCACTACTTCATCAGCACCCAGGCGAAGTGCGTCTTCCGTTTTGCCAGGCGAGGTGGTGAAGACAACGACATGAGCACCGAAGGCATGAGCAAACTTCACGCCCATATGCCCCAGCCCGCCAAGACCGACCACGCCGACCTTTTTGCCCTCAGTGACACCCCAGTGCCGCAGGGGGGAATAGGTTGTAATTCCGGCGCAAAGGAGCGGTGCAACCCCAGCCAGATCGAGGTTGTCTGGGACTCGCACAGCAAAGCGTTCATCCACGACAATGCTATCGGAGTAGCCGCCATAAGTAACCGGAGCAGCCCTGTGCTTGTCTGGGGAGTTGTAGGTGAAGATTGTATTTTGGCAAAACTGCTCAAAGCCAGCTTTGCAATGAGGGCAGGTTCCATCCGAATCAACCATGCAGCCAATTGCAGCCAGATCGCCGGACTTGTACTTTGTCACTGCTGAGCCAACGTTAGTGACACGCCCAACAATCTCGTGTCCAGGAACAATTGGATAGGTTGTGGACATAAAGTCGCTCCACTCATCACGGACTGAATGGACGTCAGAGTGACAGACGCCGCAGAAAAGGATTTCGATCTGAACGTCGTGTTCAGTTAGATCGCGGCGCTTAATTTGGGTAAAGGCCAGGGGTGATGTTGCACTGGCTGCGGCATAAGCTTTCGTGTTGTACATGATATTGATGCTCCTATTGGTTTACATTTCGTGTCTGGTATTGCTCGTCACTGACCTGTTCCAGCCATTCCACAGGCTTGCCGTTGAGGGCCTCCTGAATGGCAATGTGCGTCCTGGCTCGTGTGCTTCGAACAAGGGGTCAATACGAACCGTGCCGGTATACTCGTCTGGGCCTTTGCCGGAAGCTTGAGAGCCACTTCGTTTGATGTCCATTCTTCAAATTCCTTCGTTAGATGCCATGCAGACCGCTAGCCCAATCGTAGAGATTGAGTACTGATCATCTGCTCTATCCATGGAGATGGAAATTCTTAAGAAGCAAGATTCGCTTTGATGCCAGTTCGGTGGCCATCGGCAGATTGCTTGCTCAATCAAATCTGAGTTGTTCTCTTAAATAAAAGTCCAGACGCTTGCAAGAAGCCGGAATCGTTTTTCATTGCCTTAGCTTTATTCTAGGAACTCTCAAGGGCCAGCAATAGGACAATCGTCTAAGATCGTTGTACAATCCTGCAAACTTATAGCAATTTTAATTGAACAGCCCACAGACAAAACGCGAGGCAAACCGAGCGCAAGCTAACAGAGAGGAGCTGACGGAGCGAATTGCACAGGTAATTCGTCAAGATGGAACAATTGAGCCACTAAAAGGATTGCATCTCAACCGTTTTTCTTCCCCTTTGGAATGTGTGCATAGTGTCTCTATTCCTGCCTTTTGTGTGATTGCTCAGGGCAGTAAGGAAGTGCTGCTGGGTAGCGATCGCTATCAGTACGATCCAATGCACTATCTGCTGGGGACGGTCGAACTGCCGATTGCCAGCCGAATTCTAGAAGCAACCCAGGAGAAACCGTATCTGGGGCTTCGTCTCGATCTCGACTCCACCCTCGTTGGCTCAGCTATGGTTGAGGCAGGTTATCCCTCATCACAACGAGGTGCCAGTGTCAAAGCGATCGCTGTTAGTTCATTAAATGCAAACCTGTTGGACGCGGTTGTACGGCTCGTCAGGTTAATTGATTCCCCAGCTGAAGCGCATGTTCTCGCACCCCTGATTAAGCGCGAAATCATTTACCGGCTCCTGACGGGAGAGCAGGGTGCTCGGCTGTGCCAGATTGCTGTTCTGGGTGGCTACACCCATCACATCGCCAGAGCCGTCGATCGCCTGCGGAAGGACTTTAACCAACCGCTTCAGATTGAAAGTATGGCACGAGAGCTGGGCATGAGTGTTTCGGGTTTTCATCATCACTTCAAGTCGGTCACAGCCATGAGTCCTTTGCAGTTCCAGAAGCAACTACGGCTCCAGGAGGCTCGCCGTTTGATGCTGGGGCAAAACCTTGATGCGACCAGTGCTGCTTACCGTGTGGGGTATGAAGATGCTTCGTATTTCAATCGGGAATACAAGCGGCACTTTGGTGCACCACCCATGCGAGATATGGAACGGTTGCGCGAAGCTGCCCGGGAGACTGCTAACTCGATATGACCTCCCTCACATCGTCGGCCCAGGAGGACAGAGTTTTGTTGGGGTGAGGATCCGCTAACCTAAACCTGGCCGGTCGATCGCTATCAGACGTAATCCGAGAGCAGGTAGATGACGGATGCCGAACCCAAGCGAACCGCTCATTCCAGCCCCGGTGCAACATAAAACCGGAGTACCGTTAACAGATCCCCCCTCAGACCATGCCAATTTACGACTGTCCTGTAGCCGAATAAACGTTTGTCTTTCAGGCGGCGTTCCAAACTCATTGAAAGAATTCACAGGTATATTCCTCGCATTCAGGACAATGCCCTGCATCTCAAGGGTATTGCAATTACTGAATTAACATACAGCGTTTTTCAACCGCTTAAAACCTGGTTGTTTTTGTGAGAGCCGCGCGGAGCGCGGCTCTCACAAAAACAACCGTGTCTGACTCAAGCGCAAGGCGCTGTATTTTTCCAGCTATGAAATGGGATGTGAAACTAAATCACATTCCATTTCATCGTTTTATTTACAATACTCTGGACAGTTTTTCTGAAACCCTTGATTTTGCGTGCGCTTCGTGCACGCAAAATCAAGGGTTTCAGAAAAACTGTCCGAACTAATGATTTAGTAATGGGCATTTTCTTATTTCTGTATCCGTGGAACAGGATGATCAGTAAGGGCCTAAAGCGAGAGCGGCGTTTCAACTTGTCTTGAAACGCCGCTCTCATTTTTGTCGCTGACTTCTACCTACGTTCAGGATTGCCGCAGGTTAGCATAGCTTCAATCGCTGATTACCGACATTAGTTGAAGTTACGCTTAGAAACCTCTTGCAGAGCTTGCTGCTAAGACTGCACGAAGGTCATAGCGATCCAGGTTCATTACCTTGTCCCATGCTGCCACAAAGTCTTTCACAAATTTCTGCTGCGAGTCTACGCTTCCGTAAACTTCTGCGAGGGCTCGGAGCTGAGAGTTTGAGCCGAAGATGAGGTCGACACGGGTAGCGGTCCACTTATGTTCGCCGGTTTTGCGATCGGTCCCCTCAAACTCATACTCCTCTTCAGATGCCGCCTTCCATGTCGTGCCCAGGTCGAGCAGGTTCACGAAGAAGTCATTGGTCAACGTCTCTGGGCGATGGGTAAAGACACCATGCTTGGACCCTCCAAAGTTTGCACCCAGGACACGCAGTCCGCCCAGGAGAGCTGTCATTTGAGGAGCAGACAGAGACAGCAACTGCGACCGATCAACCAGCAGCTCTTCGAGCGATTCGCTGTGTCTGCCGCTGGTGTAGTTGCGGAAGCCGTCTGCAGTCGGTTCAAGCACCGCGAAGGACTCAACATCCGTTTTCTCCTGCAACGCGTCCATACGTCCTGGCTTGAAGGGGACTGTCACGTCGTGACCGGCATTCTTCGCCGCTTGCTCGATGCCTGCACAGCCGCCCAGAACGATCAGGTCAGCGATCGAAACCCGCTTCCCACCAGATTGGGAGTTGTTGAATTCCTGTTGGATTCCCTCCAGGGTTTGTAGCACGGTTGCCAACTGCTCTGGTTGGTTGACTTCCCAATCCTTCTGTGGCGCAAGACGAATGCGCCCCCCGTTCGCTCCACCGCGCATGTCAGAGCAGCGGAACGTTGATGCCGACGCCCAAGCGGTCGAAACCAGTTGGGAGACAGATAGTCCCGAAGCAAGAATCCGTTCCTTGAGGGCGGCGATGTCCTGCTCATCAATCAACTCATGGTCGACTGCGGGAATGGGATCTTGCCACAGGAACTCTTCTTGAGGAACCTCTGGGCCGAGATAGCGTGAGCGGGGGCCCATGTCGCGGTGCGTCAGCTTGAACCACGCCTTGGCGAACTGCTCTGCAAACTCATCCGGATTATCGCGGTACCGCTGCGCAATCTGGTTGTAGATAGGATCCATCTTCATAGACATGTCCGCCGTTGTCATCATAGGGGCGTGTCGTTTCGATGGATCGTGGGCATCGGGCACCGTACCCGCACCCGCGTCACCCGTCGGCTTCCATTGCCACGCGCCAGCAGGGCTCTTGGTCAGTTCCCAGTCATATTTGAACAGAGTTTCGAGATAGCTGTTGTCCCACTGGGTCGGTGTGGGAGTCCATGCGCCTTCGATACCGCTGGTGATTGCATCGACGCCAACCCCCGTGTTGAAGGTGCTTTTCCAGCCAAGTCCCTGATCGATTACGGTGGCACCCCCAGGATCAGGTCCTACGTGCGTCGCCTCGCCCGCACCATGGCACTTGCCGAACGTATGCCCACCGGCGGTGAGCGCGACGGTTTCCTCGTCGTTCATTGCCATTCGACTAAAGGTCTCGCGAATATCACGGCCTGAGCCGATCGGATCAGGCTCGCCGTCTGGCCCTTCTGGGTTCACGTAGATCAGCCCCATCTGAACGGCAGCGAGAGGATTCAGGAGCACGCGATCGCCCTCATACCGTTCATTGCCAAGCCAGGCTTTCTCAGAACCCCAGTAGATGTCTTCCTCGGGCTGCCACACGTCCACACGCCCACCGGCAAAGCCGAGTGTCTTGAAGCCCATCGACTCAAGGGCGCAATTGCCTGCGAAGATCATGAGGTCGGCCCACGAGATTTTCTTGCCGTATTTCTGCTTGATGGGCCAGAGCAACATACGCGCTTTGTCGAGGTTGGCATTGTCGGGCCAACTGTTGAGTGGCTCAAACCGCTGGCTACCCGATCCCGCACCGCCGCGACCGTCGCCAATCCGATAAGTGCCAGCACTGTGCCAAGCCATCCGGATGAAGAGTGGTCCGTAATGACCGTAGTCGGCTGGCCACCAGTCCTGAGAGGTAGTCATCAGCTCATAGATGTCTGCCCTCAGGGCAGCTAAGTCGAGAGTCTTGAACTCCTCAGCGTAGTTGAATTCCTCACCCATAGGATTGGCTTGTGGGGTGTGCTGGTGGAGGATGCTCAGATTCAAATAATGCGGCCACCACTCTCGGTTCGATGGCATATGGCGAGGCTTATTCTGACCATGGCCCGTAAATGGGCATCCACTTCCGCTGCTCATAGTATTTTCCTAACGAGGTGTTGGTGTAGATTTTCTTGACATACTGGAGGTATTACAAACACTGCCAACAAGTAGCACATAATAATTATTGGGATAATCGATGGGAAATATAATTGACGGGAGAAATAATAAACGTTGTGTTTCGAAACAATGGGTTTGCGATTTGAAACAATCGGTTATGCCGGTAGCTCAAGATGAGTCTGTAAAAACATACATGTCCATAAACTGCTAATGTTGGGCTGTAAGTAAGTATTTAGAATCACGAACAAAATAATCTGTAATTCTTGTTGTGAGAGGGGCGGCTTTGCCGCCTCTCTCACAACAAGAATTACAGGTTAATAAATCGCGATCCTTAGCTTGAAGGAGCTAGATAAACATTAAAAAGTTGCTTGTTTTTCAGAATTTTTCAGTTACTAAAGGTTGGTAAAGATTGCTATAAAAGATTTCAAAGTTATTTGATTCTTTATTAACGAAGCCTTGACAAGTAGTTTTACGTTTGAGGGTGCAAATTAAATATCTTTGTATTTGCATGAGCGAGTTACGTCCTATAAAGAGCAACTTAAAACTCGCATTGTTGTGTTCGTTGTTGGCTTTCTCACCTTACCGTGAGCCTATTTTCACAATATGAGTTGAGTCGATCGAAAACGAGCATTTTGGGCCGTGCAACGCACACCCAAAATGCTCTGAAACCCGAAGGAAGAGGGTGCTTAGCGCCTCTTTTCTCCGGGTTTTGGAACAGACTTGAGATCTACTGAAGTTGTTTCTTACATCATTAGTTCAGACAGTTTTTCTGAAACCCTTGATTTTGCGTGCGCGAAGCGCACGCAAAATCAAGGGTTTCAGAAAAACTGCCCAGAGTATTGTTACATAGGAGCTGCGCTTATCTCAAACGCATTCACTCTGCATCATCCACTAAAAGCGTGACAGCATCAGCGCTTGCTTTCGCTCGCTCTCTGGCCTGCTCTACAGTATCACCCAGGGCCAAAGCAACCCCCATGCGACGATTCCGATAGGCGCGAGGCTTGCCAAACAGCCGCAATTTGCTGGTCGGTACCTGCAACGCCTCGCGGATTCCGGTAAATCGGGGATTGTCACCTGCCCTATCAGCTAGAATCACAGCCGATGCCCCCGGTTGGATCAAGCTAATCTCGCCAATGGGAAGCCCGGTGATGGCCCGCACATGCAACTCGAATTCAGACATATTCTGACTGATTAGAGTCACCATCCCTGTATCGTGGGGACGGGGACTGACTTCACTGAAGTAAACGGTTTGTGTTGTATCGCCTGCTCCCTGAATAAAGAGTTCTACGCCAAAGATGCCCCATCCTCCAAGGGCCGTCGTAATCTTCTCAGCAATCTCCTGACATTGCTCCAGAGTCTGAGGATGTAGGGCGCACGGCTGCCAGGATTCTCGGTAGTCGCCACTGACCTGAATATGCCCAATGGGGGGGCAGAAGTGGGTTCCGGAGGCTGAACGAACTGTCAGTAAAGTAATTTCAGTGTCAAAGGGTACAAATCCTTCTACAATCACCCGCCCCCCTTTGGTGCGTCCCCCCGCTTGAGCATAATCCCAGGCGGGTTGAACTTCTGCCTCGGTGCGGATCGTACTCTGGCCTTTGCCGGAGGAACTCATGACGGGTTTGACTACACAGGGTAAACCCAGGTCTGCGATCGCCTGCCGGTATTCAGCTTCTGTCTCAGCAAAGCGATAAGGCGAGGTTTTCAGTCCTAACTCCTCGGCAGCCAAGCGCCGGATCCCTTCCCGATTCATTGTGAGTTGGGTCGCCTTAGCGGTGGGAATAACTCGCCAGCCTTCCTGTTCCAGCTCGACAAGAGTGGCCGTTGCGATCGCCTCGACCTCAGGCACAATCAGCCCTGGTTTTTCCCGCTCAACAATCTGCCGCACCTGTGCTCCGTCTAGCATATTGATCACATGTGCTCGATGGGCTACCTGCATGGCCGGTGCGTTCGCATAGGCATCGACTGCAATAACTTCTAACCCCAGGCGCATGGCTTCAATTGCAACTTCTTTGCCCAGTTCGCCGGAACCAAGCAGGAGAAGTCGTTGAGCAGTTGTGGTCAGGGATGTACCCCAAGTTGACAGGTCGGACATGATGGAAGACTGAAGATAAGAAGGTTTGCTTTCTCTTCATTATCAATGAATGGGGAGGTAAGTTAACCTTCAGCTCAGTAAGCTATCCGGGTGGAGGTGGCCGTAGCACTCACTCTTGTGTGATTTAAGCGACACAACCCATTTAAGTTGAGGTGGCTATAGCTCATGCATGTTGCAAATATGTGGATGCTGGTTCACCCCATCCACATGTCTAGAACACTATCCAGAGGCTATAGGAGGCTTTGTATGACTTCAACCAGTGATTTTAGTTTGACCGGTTTTGTAACAACCCAGGATTTGTGAGAGGCTGGAGTTAACGCTGGTTAAGTGTCCTTTCAGATCAGAGATGGCAATTCCAACGGGGCTTTGCTCAAAGACTTGTCGGAACTGTTCTTCACTTTGTCGTAGCTCAATCGTGCGTTGTGCAATTCTATCTTCTAGCTCGTCATTCAGTTGCTTCAGAGCATTATCTGTGTTGTGGTTTTGCAGAAGTTCAAGCTTTTCGGTTTCTAACCGAGAAACCTTTTTCTCCAAAACCTCCACTAACTTATAGATTTCGACAGGGTTCAGTGCTTGCAGCAAGGTACTTTGGGTTACGATTCCCAGTAGCTCTCCGCGATCGCCTTTTACCACAAGGTGACCCACGTGTTTTTGTTGCATCCATTCCTGGGCAGCCCAAAGCGAATCAGTGGGGCGTACAGCGAACACAGGAGACATAACTTGCTGGGCCTGAATCTGTTTGAAGTTCAAATTCAATACCTGCAATTGAACAACATCGCTTTCCGTCACAATGCCAACAGGCATTAGTAATGGAGAAGACAATCCACTTACTGTTGCTGCCCCTGCGGCTTGGCTCTCAATGATCACGACGGAACTCACGCGATGTTGTGTCATCCGTTGTGCAAGCTGCAAGACTGAATCTTCTACCGAAGCATGAATGACCTTGGAAGTCATAACTTCTGAAACGGTTCGTAAATGAAACAAACCTACGGAGCGCAACAATTGCCGTAGAGTTTCATGGGTTAGCAACCCAACAACCTGATCCTGATCATCCAGAACCGGAAGATGACGGATATGATTCCGTTGCAAAAGATGCAATGCTGCAAAAATATCCGTAAATTCAGCCTGACGCAGCGTAATCACATGCCGAGTCATTACCTCCACAAGGGGCGGGTTGGTTGCTAAGTGACCGTCAGTAATCAGGCGTACCACATCTCGTTCGGTTAACAAAACAACCAGCCGATTTTCCTCCATAACCAGCAAACAACTGGCACGGGCATTAGTTTGCGAAAGGTTTTGTATCCCAAGACCCTCATGCCAAGAGCAGGCCGAACGGGTTGCACTCATGCAAGCGATCGCGTCCGTAAGTGAAATATCCGGTGAAACGGTTAAAGGATTGACAACGATTGCCTGCTTCAGTGCGATATCGGCTACTAGGTCTAAGGACATAAAGTATTTGACAATTGATTATTGGCAAGGCTTGCTTTTCTTAATATGCCCTTTAGAAGGGAAAGGGTATGACAGGAGTACGAGCTATTATTAAAGTTAACAAGAAATAATTTGTGTACCTACAACCCTTTCCACGGGGTTAAAATGCTACACATTAAATTAGTTTCTTTCTATTTTTTTACTAAATCTTTTTAGAGGAATCTGGAAGTTTATAGAATCAATACCTAAAAAAGTTCTGTAATTTTTCGGATGGAATAAAGTAATTTTGGAGCGAATAAGTAAGAGCTAAAACCTGAACTGGCTACTAGGCTATAGAGTGCTACATACAACCGTAAGTACGTGGCTACAGAGACGGGTGAAGGCAGTTGTCGAAGGGTATCGAGAACTCCCGGTCCCGCCCATCGGGCAACCTCAGCACCATGCTCTGCCCACTCAAGACCATATTTTTGTGAGAGCTGCGCGGAGAGCGGCTCTCACAAAAATAACCAGATTTTAAGCGCTTGAAAAGCGCTGTAAGAATAGTCAGGTTGAATCTCAGGTTATGAAAATCCTGGGTTAAGAAAACTAATTTCACGAGTGGCAATATCTACGCCTATAGAATGGCGATGCAAATGAATTAGAGTTGTTGTAAATAACCTCAAATAGGGACGCGGTATATCAAACAGATCGTCTTTAAGCAAGCTGCGATCGCCTGGACGATAGTGAATTGTTTATCAGAATTAATGAGCAGGTGTTTCAGATTTCGGGACAAAACAGTACGTTTCTAATCAGTGATGAGTTAGCCCAGGCGTTGCAGGCTGCACCAGAGGGCATTGTTAGCATTCGACTGGTAACGGAAAGTGGAGAAATGATCGACAGCGAGATCGGCCAGGGAACCGTCGAAGCCTGGAGAACGGTGTATACACCTGAAATTGGAGCTCTATCAAATAACGATTAATCCGACCGTCTATTCCTACTTCAGATAGGTACAAGGGTTGTTTGAGTAACTCATCCCTATGGGTCGCTCGGTTAGTGGTGTTCTAAACATGTGGATGGGGAAGTGGTGAGAGATGTACGAAATGCTCCTTTCACCACTCTCCCATCCACACGTTTGAAATATGACCAAGAGGAGTTCAGAATGTAACAAGTGCCCGACGAGCCTGACTATAGAACACTCTAATTTGTTAAGTTTTTCGGGCGACAAGAGAGTATTGCCCAACTGGTAGAATTGCATCGTCTGGTGCCCACTTCTGCCTTATAAATAGACGTTCCCGCTTGGTCAGACGGTTTTAAACTGTCCCAGGTAGTGAAACTTGGCAGGCTTGGCAGAAAGCTGTTATGGCTCTTTGCTTGGTGTGGGCGGCCGGTCGGGGATAGAGCCGCGAAAGGGCTTTATATCTTCTTAATCTGTAAGCTGCACATTTTTAATACGATGTCTCGAAAGCTCTATTACACATCACGATCGCCCTATGCCCGCAAGGTGCGGATTGTACTGGCGGAAAAACAACTCCCCTGCGAGATGATTGAGACCGACATCAAGCAGAAATCACCTGAATTCTTACAGCTCAACCCTATTGGGAAAATTCCCGTCTTGGTAGATGACAACGGCCTGATCTTCTGGGACTCAACTCTGATTGTGGAATATCTGGACGACAGCTATCCAACCCCCTCTTTCTACCCCTCAGGGCGGTCGGAGCGGCTGCGCTGCCGTCAAGGAGAAGAACTGGCAGATACGCTGATTGATGAAGTGGTTGCTCTCTGGTATGAAACTCGCAAGGGAGGTGACGCTAATCCTCAAGTACAAGCCCTGCACCAAGGCAACATTGATCGGCTGATCGCCGTTTTTGAGCAACAGTTAGGTACGACGAGCCACCTGCTCAGCGACCAGATTACTGCCGTAGATATTGCTGCTATTTCTGGTTTGGGCTACTATAGCCTGCGATTTGGCAAAGATTGGCAGTCTTCCTACCCTCGTTTGGCTCAGTGGTTTGATCAGCTTCATCAGCGCCCATCCTTGCAAGACACAATACCTAAAGCGTAGAGAGCAAGGTAGAAGACGACAGAATCATGTAGCAACGTGCAAGTGCGTTAAGTATAACAACAGTGGTGTGGAGCACCTCATGCCCCACACCACTGTACTTAATCAACGCGCACAGCGCCATATCGAATAGAATTTGAACAGTTACTTTGAAGGCTTTGCAATGCAAGGCCTTCAAAGTAACTGTCTACTTGGGTTTGAACAAAAATTGAAAGTTTACACCCCTTTTGGGTGCTAACTTTTCAAGTCTGCATCCATCTTTGGCACAACAATATTGTGGGCCATAGGTTAGTTAGGACACCAGAAGCTGTGGGAGCCAACGTCTTCCATAACTGGCAATAGGAGATGGTGCGGCGTAAAGCACCTCCTATTACGAGGCTTCTTCAACTGGATGCTGTATGAACAAGAGTGGGCTCAAGTTCGCAGGCTTGCACTGTTTTACGTGAAACGATGCGAAGACTATGGGGATAGCGAGGTCGTGAATCTCCCTTTAACCAAATAGGGGGCACCATCATCGCCTCGTAGCATTCGATTTCATAAAACACACCAGGCCGCTCGACTAGCTCCACTAGGGTGCCTGGCAAGTATTCAAACATCTCATCCCAATCAAGGGGGGAAGAACTATCCATAGCGATTCACTTCGACAAGGATTCAAGGGTTTAAGGCACAGTTCCAGTTGCAGAACTATAGCAGTGTGTCCTATCGTGCCAACACATCCCTCTCTAGGAGTAGAAAAGGATAAGAAATTATTTCTGTATTCATTGTTACAGATTATCTGCCAAATTGGGGCAGTTTGGCAGATAAGTTCACAAACCCTGACAAAAGACCATCGGTATTCATGAGAACTACTTCACCACTGACTGTGGTGAGGAGTGGAATTACACCACTAACCTGACGAAGCGATCGCCGCGGTACCTACGAAAGAACCTCTCGCTTGAGAACTGCCACAAAATCCATTAATTCTCCGTCTCTACGAGTTCCAGAAACAATCGTTACCAGTTCCCAGCCCCTTGCTCCAAATTCATTCAATACATTCTCCAGTTCCACGTCATCGATCCTTCCGGGATCCATCGGCCCCTGAGCAAAGAACTTAATCGTTCTGTATTCCCATGTGTGCATAGTCTTCACCCTGCATCTGGTGCATAAAGTATGTGCTCTCAAGAAACTTACAGTTTCTTTTATATATGAGGGAGAGGAGGGCGATCGCTCTCCTCTCCCTCATTCGCTCCTAAAAAGAAACGCCTGTTTCTCAAGAGCGCCTGACCTACTACTGCGCACACACATGAATGGAAGAAGCTGTTGATAATTAGGAAACAATTCCTCCCTTTTACATAGATTAGGTCAAGTTTCTTGAGAGTATACATCAGTAAAGATGCGATCAGCGATCGCCCGACTTCGTGCCAAGTCTGATGAGTGTTGCGATTGCTTCTTCATCTAATCCTTTGACCCCTGCAATATTCATTCCTTCATAAGGTCTTTCTGCTTTGAAAGTTTGGTGCAGTCCAGTTTGGATGTTCCATATCTTGATGGTTTCGTCAGCGCTGCCACTTTTAAGAGAGCAATTATCTGGGTTAAACTTCGTTCCTTCAGGGTGTAGCGATCGCAAAGTTATCAGCAAGTTCAGTCTGCCGTCGTGCATGCAGTCTTCGCAGTTCTTCTGCGGTTAAAACAACACCACGTTTACGAGAACTGTGCTTACGTTCTATATCCGCTCAACCTAGCTAACGCAAAGGCTCCTCTGGTAGAGAGCTATTAATATGGCGAATAGTAATGTGTGTTTTCCATGACCCTTAAACCAATAACTTACTTTGATAAATCTTGCGGCAGGAATTTTTTTAAACCATCTATTTTGTTTCTGAAAACGATGCAAAAACTGTTGTCCCCCTAAACTTCTACCCACTAAATACCAAGGCATTGTGCTTAGGAGAAAGCCTACTACTCCTATAGAAACGACACCAATAAAGTTGAGCTTGCTTCGAGCTACCATGATCCCTGCTAAAGGCATGAAAACTTCAGGAGGTATAGGAGAAGCAATCATTAGCACCAAAATACCCAAATAACTTATTTGCATCAGCCCTTTCAAGGTGCTTTTTTATCTTTTTTAGATTTCGATTCACTCAGCAATCGAGCAGTGGAGACATGAGGTTTGTCTTTTTGCCGTTCGGGTTTTGGAACTTTCTTTTT
>NZ_JAMPLB010000033.1:0-85135 GCF_039962325.1 Leptolyngbya sp. PL-A3 | reverse complement strand
AAGCCAAGAGTATCTTTCGCTATGGTTTCGACCACCTGCGTCAAATCCTACTGAATCTGGAGTTATTCATCGATGAGTTTTTCCACGTCCTTCAATTTTTGTCCTGTACCTAGCAATGGAGCATATCTCACCTTACTTCGGTGATGGAGATAAGATGCAAATGCTGTTCCATTTCATGGCGAATCAGCATATCATTCTTGCCTTAGCGAAGGAACAAGCCGAACCCATTATCCGAGGCTTGAAAGCGCCACCTGAAATTCCGGCGATCGCTCAATGGGCGCACTTCATTCGCAACCACGATGAACTTTCTCTCGATAAACTTACCAGGGCCGAACAAGATGAAATTCTAACTGGATTTAACCAGGATAAAGAACAGGTCTGGATCTTCGATCGCGGCATTCGTCGTCGTTTTCCGCCCTTAGTTGCGAATGATCCGCGACGACTCCGGCTGGCTTATAGTTTGATGTTTACGCTACCTGGAACTCCGGTACTGTTTTATGGTGAAGAAATTGGCTTAGGTGACGACCTCTCCCAGCCAGAACGCAACTCAATTCGTCCACCCATGCAGTGGTCGAATGAGGCCAACGCAGGGTTCTCAACTGCACCCGCTGACAAACTGTTTCGTCCTGTTATTTCGGATGATACATATGGCTACCAGCAGGTGAATGTGATTGACCAGCGCCGGGACCCGGGTTCGTTGCTCAATTGGATGGAACGAGCCATCCGCATCAGAAAAGAATGCCCAGAGTTTGGCTGGGGTACCTGGAGTTTGGTAGAAACCCATCATCCCAGTGTATTAACCCATCGCTGCGAGTGGCTTGGAGGAACGGTGCTTGCCATCCATAACCTATCAAAGGAGGCTTGCAAGGTGACGCTAACCCTAAAAGCTGAGGACGGCAAATTAATTGATTTACTGGGTGGCTTACAGTATGAGGTGTTCGATGATGCCACCCACACTATGCAACTGGAGGGTTACGGACACTATTGGTTTCGATTGGGTGAGCAGCACTTGTAATTAAAACCTAGGACCTTCTCGAGTATGCAGCACCTGAGAAAACGACTAAGGACAGATGCGTCTGCCCCTGATTTATGGCTCGGTGCTATAGGTGCCGCGATCGCGATGTTCCCCCATTCCAAAAATACGTCGGATCATAGGTTTCATTAGTCCTGGAAGCAGGTGGTAGGCTGTTGTCCAGAGTTTCGCACTACCTACGATCACATCCGATTGCTGGTAGGTGACGCTGTTCCAGATTGCGGTGGCCACATCCTCAGGTACTTCTAGCAAAGCACTGTGGAAGGCTGCATTGACTAGATCGTGTCGTGCCTCTGCTGTTTCTGGACTATAGCCACGAAAACGCCCGCGCTCCATTAACCGGGTACGAATAAAGCTGGGATAAATGCCACAGACATGAATGCCTTTCGGCTTTAACTCGGTCTGGAGGGATTTGGTAAGCCCGGTGGCTGCAAATTTGCTGGTGGTATAGGGCACCTGGTAAGGAATCGCGTCTAATCCCCCAATCGAACACACGTTAACGATGGTGCCTGCCTGCCGGCTCAGAAAGTGTGGCAGGAGCGCATGGGTTGTGTGAATGTAGCCCCACAGATTGGTTTGAATAATGTGTTGCCAATCCTCTAGAGACGCTTGATCTACAGGCCCCATGTAGTAAATGCCAGCGTTATTGATCAGAACATCCACCTGCCCAAAATGGGCGATCGCCTTCTCTACCAGAGAACTGACCTGTTCCCAATCCTGCACATCTGTTGGAATGGCTAAAGCTTCTTGGCCCAAAGCCCAAATTTCCTTTGCAACGGCTTCCAGTCGGTCGGGCTGACGGGCTGCCAGAACCACGTTATATCCTTTCTGAGCAAACTTAAGAGCCGTGGCTTTCCCAATACCCTGAGAGGCACCTGTAATCAAAACCGTTTGGGTCATTTGTCATTCCTTCTAAATTTGAATATAAACTTGATGGAAGAGTGCTGCACCGCTCCATCAGTCTGCTGAAATCTTTTGTGAAAAAGGTATTTAACTAATTTGTCTGTGCAATAATTCTGCACGTTCTGCCAACTTTTCTCCACCTGCTTCAGTTAAAGCCTTTATATACTTGAATTTGAATTTTTCAAGTACGTCCAACAATCTAGATTGGATTTCCCCAGGGGTATTGTGTTGGTTAAATTCTTCGACAATGGCCTCTCGTAAATTGCGTTGCAACCGATCGGTAATTTCTTTCCCTTCTGCATCAAACAACGTACCTGTAACCGTACGATAGAGGCTCTGTATTATCGACGTAGAGAGTTGCTGTACTATCTGGGCTGAAACTTGCCCTAATCCTGGAACATGGTGTAATTGTGGGTATCCTGGCATCTGCCCCAGTGTTTTAGTGACGCTGTGTTGGATCAGGTCTTCCAGGTCAGGTTGAATACGGGGTAGGATGTGCTGCACACTGACGTCATAGAGGTGATTGGCGATCGCCGCTACATCGTCTTGTGCAACGACTGCATCAGAGGAATCTGATTCGGATTGTGGAGCAACTGTTGACAACCAACCCAGTAACTCACCCTGACGGATGGAATCTTCCATCTGATCGATGATTTCGATTCCCACAATTCCCGCTAAATCTGCACCTACCGTTACGATGATGTCTCGCTGAGCTTCAGCCCTCACGGGTTCCAGATCGAGCAGGTCTGACTGATAAAGCCGCAAGGCTACTGGAATAAGCCGCAACCAGCGCCAAAATGGTAGGAGCAAAAATACGTCATACCATCGGCGTAAGGCAACATCCAACCAGGTTAAATTTAAATCACGTCGATGCATCGCGAGAATTCGCATCACGATGTCTACAGCGAAAATCAAAACAAATGGGAGATCCAGTAACCAGAAGTAGTTAACCGTTGCGCCCCATTGGTTGACTCGACGAAAGTAGTTCGTCTGGAAGAATGGGCGTACCTGAGTATTCCAAAAAGTAATTTCCTGCTGCCATCCCTGCTGCTCTAAGTAAGCCGCGCTCCAGAATTGGTTAAATGCATGGCTAGCCGACGATTGGTTTGTTCTTTCCCGGATAGTTTGTTGAATGGTCGCCAGAGCATAGTTGCCATGGGGTGCAACAAATATCTGTTCGGTTAACAAGTTCTGGCTCAGGGTTCGCAGTTCTTCTAGTGAACTTTCAATCTGAGGGGTTCGCACTTCGTCCTGGCTAAGCTGTGCCGCTAAAGTGTCAACTTGGGCTTGATAATACTCCGTTTCGGGAGAGAGTTCGATGCCTTTTACAGGGTCATAAGCCTGAGTGAGCTCAGGTATATACTGTCGATAAACTGGGCGCAAACTTAAGTAGGTCAGATCGAAAAAAACGAATATTAAATTAATCAGGGCAATAATCGCAATAACTCGCTCTAAGCGAGGATAGCGGCGCTCAAAATTAGGCTTAAACTTAACCATGTTTGGATCAGTAAAGAAAGTTAACAAGGCTCTCAGTCTTCACTGTAGTGAATGGTAACGATGCTTCCTACTTCCACACTGCTGAGAAAAAAGAATTAAATTTCAGCTCCTTATCCCTCTTAAGACGGAGATTAGAGTCAGTATAAAGAGAGCTAAGTTAGCGCATATCCTGTACTACCCCGTTTGTCACTGCTTCACAGCGGCGAATGGAGGCTTCTAGATGTTTCTAAGAAACGCCCTATGGATACTTCTCAATTCGAAACCTTGTTCCTAACAAATTCGCAGCCGAGTATTGTGGCTTATCAGGCTGCGATCGCCGATGCTTCTTCTACGCTCATTGCAACACTTCATAGACAAGACAAAGCTTATAGTGGACTTCGCCCTGAACAAATTGATACGGTACTGGCGGCTATCAATCTCTGTCCAGAAAGAGGAGATGATTTAGCTAAGGTTTTGCAACAAGTTGGTGATACGGTTCTCCAAAATTCGATCGATGTTTCTCATCCCACCTGTATTGCACATTTGCACTGCCAGCCCTTAATTGCTGCTTTGGCGGCTGAGGTGGTGATTAGTGCCACAAATCAATCGATGGATTCCTGGGATCAAAGTCCCGCTGCAACTCTGGTAGAACAGCAGGTTGTGAACTGGCTTTGCCAGCAGTTTGGCTATGGTGCTTCGGCGGATGGAACATTCACCAGTGGTGGCACTCAATCCAATTTCATGGGGTTATTGCTTGCCCGTGATGCCTATGCTCAGCAGCATTGTAACTGGTCAATTCAACAACAAGGATTACCGGCTGAAGCCAGCCGATTTCGAATTCTTTGCTCTGACGTGTCACATTTTACAATTCGTCAGGCGGCAGCTCTATTGGGTTTGGGGCAGCAAGCCGTCGTTCTGGTGGCAACCGATGCGAACTATCAGATACAAGTGAGTGAGGTGAGACGCAAGCTCAAGGAATTACAGGAACAGAATCTTTTACCAATCGCTCTGGTCGCCACCGCTGGTACCACTGATTTTGGCAGCATTGATCCAATCGCTGAGCTGGTGAACTGTGCTCAATCGTATGGGATTTGGCTGCATGTAGATGCGGCTTTTGGCGGTGCGCTTGTACTCAGCGATCGCCATCGTTCTAAGCTAGCCGGTATTGAAGCCGCGGATTCTATCACCGTTGATTTCCATAAATTATTTTATCAACCGATTAGTTGCGGTGCTTTCCTCCTCAAAAATCGTCATTACTTTAATCTACTTAAACTTCATGCTGATTATCTCAATCCTGAAACTAACGAGGAGTTAGGTATTCCTGACTTAGTCGCTAAATCAATTCAAACCACTCGTCGCTTTGATGCCCTGAAGTTGTTTATGTGCTTGCAAGTATTGGGACGACAAACATTTGCTGCAATGATTGATTACACCATTGATCTGGCTAGCTACGGCGCTAAAGAAATTGCAATGAATGATTTCTTAGAATTGGCTGCTGAGCCTACCATTAACGCTGTTGTCTTTCGTTATTGTCCTGCTAATACTCCAGTAAATACAGATTCGGTTGATTGGGCCAATCAAATTAACAGCCAAATCCGCCTATTTCTTCTTCATAATGGCGAGGCTGTAATTGCCCAAACTAAAATTGGTGCCGTGAATTATTTGAAGTTTACATTGCTCAACCCACTGACACAGTTTACCCATGTTCAGGAGCTTCTCATTCGGATTCGGCAACTGGGGCAAAATTTGGAGACGCAGTTAGCTTAGGAGGTTCCTGCATAAAAATTTACCCCGGATGTTGGTGCTTGGCACGCGAAGCGTGCCAAGCACCAACATCCGGGGGGTAATTTCATTGTTGGAAATCTCCTTAGTGTGACCACGGCTATTTTAGAGAAGCTGCGATCGCCATTCGCGCAGAGCCGGATAAAGTGTCTGAAACCGTATCCACGCCGCTTCTAATTCAGGGGTAAACGGTTCTGGAACGGTTGAAGTGCTCGGCACGCTTAATGGGGGAATTGCCTGTTCATCCCCATAAATTCCAATCCCTAAACCTGCTAGAATAGCGGCTCCTCGTGCTGACGCGGCCGGTACTGTAATGCTATACAGGGGGATTTGCAGTACTGTTGCTAACAATTGCCTCCAGGCCGGTTCGAGGGTGCCGCCCCCCGCAAGACGAAGGTGTGGGATAGGGGCATCGGCAGGTGCGATCGCCTCCAGGCCCTGTTTAATAGCAAAGGCAACCCCTTCTAGAGCTGCCCACATGAGGTGCGATCGCGTGTGATGTAGCCCCAATCCGGTCCAACTTCCTTTTGCATGGGGGTCTAGATGAGGAGTGCGTTCGCCGGTTAGATAGGGTAGAAATGTTAGTCCTTCGCAGCCCGGAGGGACCAAGTTCGCTTCACTATAGACTTCTGGCCAGCTGAAGCCCAGAATTCCTCGTACCCATTCCAGGGCGAGCCCAGCATTTTGAATTGCGGCTAAGCGATACCACTGTTGAGGTAGCGCGGCGCGGTAGAGGTGGGTTCTTAAGGAGCTATCCGCATCGGGTTGCGCTAATGGTGTAATGATTTGGGCTCCTGTCCCAACCGTGAGTTGCACAGAGCCAGGCTCAAGCAAGTTACTTCCTAGAATGGCAGCGGCAGTATCGGCGGCTCCTGCAATGACGGGAATTCCTGCCTTTAACCCTAAATGCTGGGCGGCTTGAGGGGTTAGATGCCCGGCAATGCGGTTCGAGGGAATGAGGGGAGGAAGCCAGTCTGTGCGTAACTGCAGAGCTTCCATGACCTCCAAGGCCCACCGATCCGCCTGCACATCGTACAATAGCGTTCCAGAAGCATCAGAGGGTTCTGCGGTGACTTCCCCGGTCAACTGGAGTCGTAGCCAGTCCTTGGGTTGGAGAACCCAACGAGTAGCGGCATAGGTATCCGGTTCTGCTTGCCGCAACCACAGAAGGGTTGGTCCGGCCATGCCTGCTGTAATAGGGTTGGAAAGGCGAGTCAGCAAATCGGTGGGAAGTTGCCGGTAAACATCCAGTACCTCGCTTGAGCGCATATCGGCCCAGAGGATGGCAGGGCGCAGGGCGTAGCCTTCTTTATCCGCTAGAACGGCCCCATGCATTTGGCCTGAGAGCCCGATCGCTTCAACAGGATGAGAGGATTTGGCTATAACTTGGTGGATGGCGATCGCCACTGCTGACCACCAGGCTTCTGGATCGGTCTCTGCCCAACCGGGTTTGGGAGATTGGACAGGATAGGTGTGGGAAGCTTCGGCCAGTACAGTCCCATCTGGATTTAATAACAGTGCTTTAACGGAACCTGTGCCTAAATCAATTCCCAGAAGCATGGTAATTCTAAATGGAGTGGGTGGTTGAAGGCTGGATGTGGGCGTGATTAAGCATCCATTGAAGTAATTGGATGTAATTGGATGCCAGACACCCGGTGTTTCTAAAAACACCGGGTGTCTGATTGCATCACTCACTTATGGGTTAGCTTCTGCAAGCGATCGCGACGATTTTTGTAACCCCTCGTCGATGAACTGGCGTGCGTGGCGAGCGAGATCCATGCCATCACTCCAGAGGTTACGCCAGATGGCGAGGGTTGTGGAGAGGTTCGGAGCAACGACAGCAGAGGAGAAGCTTTCAAAAGTAATCGTGCCCTGGTAGTTAATGGTCGCTAATGCGTTAAATAAGTCTGCAAAGTCAACAGTGCCCGTGCCGAGGTACCCCCGGTGGCTCTCTCCTATGTGAACATAGCCCAGGCGATCGCCGCAGGCCATTACCGGAATGCGAAAGTTCGCCTCTTCGATATTCATGTGGTAGGTGTCGAGGTGTACCACTACGTTGTCCTCGTTGATGTCCTCAATCAATTCAAGGGTTTGTGCGGCAGTGTTGAGGAGGTTACTTTCGTAGCGATTCACAGTTTCTAAACCCAGGGTGATACCATCCTGAGCCGCTTCTCTGGCCAGGTCGCGTAACACGTTAACGCAGTTCGCGCGCCCCTCGGGTGTAGGCATGTGGGAGTACTTACCCAGGGCACTGTAAATAACGCCCCCAAGATACTCGGCACCAATGCCCCGGGCAACATCCAGGGCTTCGTGGAGGAGGCGATCGCCCCCCGCAACAACGGCTGGATCTGCGCTCGATATGTCTGTTTCAAAGCTCAGACCCAGAGAACAACCCGCTTTTAGCCCAACCGATTGAAGGACCTGTCGAGTCATATCAATATCAATCGTGGCAGGGTCGAGCACTGGAATTTCAATCAGATCAAACCCGGCAGTCTTACTATTTTCGATAGCTTGCCGACACTCCTCCTCGCTCCATCCCCCCACCCACACCAGCGCGTGGACACCAATCTGATTCATGTTTATGCCTCCTGTTGGGCTCCTGTAATCATCGAAACCAATTCCTTACCGCTGGTATCGTGGGTGCGCCGTCCTCCCACCAGACGACCACTGCGCATCACCCAGACCTGGTCTGAGAGGCGCATCACCTGATCAAAGTTATGGCTGATCAGCAAGACCGCTAAACCATCATCCCGAAGCCGCAGAATAAGTTCTTCAACCCGAGCGGTTTCGCGCACACCGAGTGCGGCGGTGGGTTCATCCATAATCACGAGGCGCGACCCCCACCCAGCAGCCCGGGAAATGGCAACGGCCTGTCGTTGACCACCCGATAAGCGCCGTACTCTGGCGTTAATGCTGGGAATGTTGACCTCAAGCCGACTTAGCATATCAGCCGAACGTCGTCGCATTGTGCGTTGATCAAGAAACTTTAGAGGCCCAATCTGTTTGACTAACTCACGGTTGAGAAACAGATTTTGCCAGATGGTCAAATCATTACAAAGGGCAAGGGTTTGATAAACCGTTTCGATACCCGTCCGTCGTGCATCTTCTGGAGATGCAAAATGAACCGGTTTGCCATCCAGAGTAATCTGCCCAGCCGTTGGTGTATGAACGCCTGAAATACATTTGATTAATGTGGATTTTCCGGCACCATTGTCACCCACGATCGCCGTAATCTCGCCGCTATAAGCCCAAATGGTAATATCGGTTAGTGCATGAACATTACCAAACCATTTACTAACCTGATCAACGTATAGGAGTACATTAGAGCGATCAGGTACTGTTACTGTCGAGCTAGCTATTGTTGATGAAGACGTATCATTATTGCTGAAAGGTTGTTGAATGGGATTGTAACGGTTCACACCGTTGTCTGATCCATGGGTAGGCTCATCTAAACTCATTGCTGATACCTCATAAGCAGGGCGGCCAGAACAACCACAATACCGACCGCTAGGGGTTGGTAGAATTGTGAGACAGACAGTAACGTCAAGCCGTTGACGAGTGCTGTCAGCAGCAATGCACCGACCACAGGACCAGCAATGGTTCCCCGTCCGCCAAATAAACTAACGCCGCCCAGCACAACAGCTGCCACCGAGTTGAGCAGAAAACTGGTGTTCGAAGCAGGCTCCGCTGCACCAACACGAGCCGTCAGCAAAATGCTGGCAATCCCGGCCAGACATCCGGAAATGACATAGGCTGTGATTTTGACCCGATCGGTACCAATGCCCATCGCCCGTGCTGCCTCCGCATCTCCTCCTGTTGCTAGCAGGTGAGTGCCAAAGCGAGTGTAGAACAGCACAATGTGGGCGATGATGGCCGCGATCGCCGCCAAAATCACAAAGTAACCAATCGGCCCCAATCTTCCTGTGGCAAGCCTCAACAAGAAAGGGCTGGCAATCTGTACTGGCTTGCCATCGGATAGCACCAGGGCTGCACCCGCTGCGGCACTCAGGGAGCCCAGGGTCACAATGAAATCGGTAATTTTGCCTTTGGCGATCACCCATCCATTGATCAGGCCGACGAGGGCACCTGTGGCGATCGCCAGTACACAGGCCGCGGCCATCCCCCATCCCCGACTGTAGGCCTGTCCGAGCACCACACTGCCCAACGTCAAAATGGAGGCGACGGACAAATCGATACCCCCGGTCAGAATGACATAGGTCTGCCCAATGGTCAGCACCACAAGAATGGCTGCCGCCAGCAGGAGCGCCTGTAGATTACCGAGAGTCAGGAATACGGGGGAAGTAATTCCAAAAATGATAATGAGCAGCACCAGGGCAACGGCTGCTGTCCAATCGGCCCAGAAGCTAGGATCCCGCAGCCGCCCCAGAGTTGGAGATGTATCGGCCTGTGTCATAGCGTACCTTCTACAGTGTAAGGAAATAGGGTTAATGGGCGATCGCCACTCCCCGTTCTACGTTCTACTGCGCTAGGAGATCGGCCAGGGGATCGTCATAGTCAGAGAACGGTTTGGGGAAACTCTCCAGAGCTTTGTCTGCGTTGCTTGAGTTCACCACAGCAACGGGAGCCGTCACACTACCTGGCAGGTTTTTACCGGCCATCGCCGCCTGACAAGCCTCCATACCCATAGCACCAATCGCATAGGGATACTGGGCAACGGTGGCAGACAGCGTTCCCTCCTGCACCGCCTTAATAGCATCCTGAAGCCCGTCTACACTAATGACCTTCACCTGCGATTGTTTGCCAACATCGGCGAGGGCTCGTACTACTCCCAAACCCATGTCATCATTGGCAACAAAGAACCCCTTCAAATCTGGACGTGCTCGGAGAATATCTCCGGCAGTCGTCAATGCTTTCTGCCGCTCCCAATCTGCAGAAACGGTTTGCACAATGCGAATGTTATCGGGGATGCCCTGCTGGAAGCCTTCCAGCCGAGCCTGACTGGTGGCATCTCCTGCAACCCCTCCAATCATCGCAACATCACCACCGTTAGGTAGCAGCCGAGCCATTTCTTCAGCGGCCAACCTACCGGCACTCACGTTATCCGTGCCAATATAAGTTGAAACTTTTAGATTCGCGGCCTGAGCGGCCTCTGTTCCAATCGGGCTATCAATATTGACAATAGGCTTGCCCGTATTCGCAACCTGAACGAGAGGCTGCACTAAATTCGTTTGCGTAATCGGATTAATGATAAAACAGCCGTAATCTTGGCCCGCTAACGCTTGCACCTTATCGGCTTGCCCTGTTGTATCGTTCAGGCTGTTGGCTGCCTGTACGGTAACACTTGTACTGCCCGTTTTCGCCTGGTCTTCAATGCCCTGCTGCATAGTTTGGAAGAAGGGATTATCCAAACCTTTAATCACCGCAGCTACAGGTTGCGCGTTACTTTGGTTTTGAGCACCGCTCTCGTTATTGCTGGTGTTGCTTTGAGGTGACGTACAGCCTGCGATCGCCATCATAGCGACCAGGAGAACCGAAGCACTTCCCCAGCCGCGTCGTTGGTTGCCCACTTTTGTGCCTCCTATAATGAGACTTTCCCTTAGGGCAAACGCATCTTCATAATTAACCTGAAACTTTGGATCTAAATCCTGAATATCTTCTAAATGCAATGCCGTAATGGAACTACATATAGTCCATATTCACTGATTAATGTAGCGCGTTTATCCTGGGAATTTTATTTTCTTATCTTCTAAGGTTGAATAAAGCTATGCGTCTATCTAGAGGATGAGCTGATTGAATAGCTCAGTTCTTTCATTAATATTAACTTTTGAAGTGTTGATGCAAAATTATAGTGAATAGTACGTGGCATACCATACAGGTCTCTTTTTGAGGTTCTTTAAATATTACAAATTAATACTCTTCAGCTTCAGCTCGATGATGAGAATACAGCCTTCTTATGGACATTGTGAAGTGCATGATCCTTAGGAAAACAAAGCATGACTTTAGTCATGGTGCAATCAAGACTCTAGTCCTGATTAGATTAGGAAGATGGACTCATGTAACAAATCTTCTACCCCACCTAAGATTTAAATATTGAATAAGTAGCTCGCTCCGGAAATTCAAGCAGCAAAACCATCAAGTCGAAAACGTCATTACCTTATTGCAGGAACACAATGAAAAAATATTTAGGGAAACATCGCACCATTGCTTCGATGGTTAAGCGTCGGGAAGTATTAGGCTTCCTGGGAGGAACGGCAGCCGTTTCTCTCATGGGATGTTTTCGTGAACAGCCAGCCTCATCCGCATCAACAAAGTCATCAATGCAAGTCGGTGTAACTCCCAGCTGTGTAATCAGACCTGAACAAACAGAAGGGCCATATTTTGTGGATGAGAGGTTGAACCGCTCTGACATCCGCTCTGATCCATCCGATGGATCAGTAAAAACCGGCGTGCCCTTGCAGTTAGTTTTTCAGGTTTCTCAAGTGAGTACTGGTACTTGTACGCCTTTGAGTAACGCCATTGTGGATATTTGGCATTGCGATGCTGAAGGCGTTTACTCTGATGTCAGTGAAGGCCGATTCAATACAACTGGCAAGAAGTTTTTACGTGGTTACCAAGTAACTGATGCCAGTGGAATGGCCCGATTTATGACTATTTATCCAGGTTGGTACTCTGGTAGAGCGGTGCACATTCACTTCAAAATTCGTACAAATTCTGCGTCTCAACAGGGCTACGAGTTCACGTCTCAGCTTTATTTCGACGACACCCTGACCAATCGAATCTACGAGCAACCGCCTTATCGTAATGACAGCCAGCGTACCCTGAATAGCCAGGATGGAATTTTTCGGAATGGTGGTGATCAACTCACACTTCAATTGGCTCAAGCCGCAGAAGGCTACATTGGGCACTTCACCATTGGCCTTGGGTAGGCTTATGTCAGGAGGCGAATGTCGGCGATCGCTTTACTCTAATCAGGATTCATCCAACGAACCTGATCCAATCTCGTAAACAGGTGTGGTCCAACTTGAGCAACCACTTCAGGTCGCTTCACCAGAACCGCGTCTAACAACACACAGCTATCAGGTGGTCAGAATTAAACACAAGGCTCCAAGGTTTGTGCCGTCCGCAAAGTGGACGATATAGCCTTTGAGGTATTGTGTTTAATGAGGCTAATATCGTTTTTATATGAAGCTGCACAGAATGAAGGCGGCGCGTATGCATCGCCACTCTTATTCTGTGCAGCTTCATATTGATTTGGTATAAGCTACCGAGTTGTAAAGCAATAGCCATCTCATGAAAATCAAAAATGGTGAAGTTGGAGAACTTATCGAAGACCATCGACGCTATTATTACTAACACTCAAGATTGTGGATCTAATACTTGTATCCAATATCACACTTAGCAACAGTGTTATCTGAAGTTAAGTAAAGGTTTGTAGGTTGAATCTCGGCAGTATTGATTGTAGAAATGTAACGTGTAATATGTATTACTTTTGTTGCCATATTGGGAAAAAACTCTGTAATTTCTCTAGACTTTTTCAACTAAAAAGATGAATTTTCAGTTTAGATATGCAAAGGAAATTTTAATGATGGCTGTAAGGGAAGGTGAAGTCTATGGCTGATGTAGATAACAAACTCGGAAGTGCTAGAAGTGTAGAACTGCCAATGAACCGACTGGATCGTGTTGGCCCAGGAGACCTGGATGATTTATACACCTTCTCCTTAAACAGCCGTAGTCGCTTGTCATTGTCCCTTTTAGGCGTTGCGCCAGGTGCAGGGGTTCGTGTTGAGCTTTATGCTCTTGCACGCCCGCTAAACAATCGCCTTAAAACAACAAACTTCAGGAAATTAACTGCAGCAGAACGAAGAAGATTTTTGAGACCAATTTCCGCAACAGGACGAGATGATCTTGCGGTTGGTACGTACTTCGTTCGTGTTTTTCGAGTCAGAGGTAGTAGCAACTATCGGCTTCGAATGTCAGCTGAAGCAGTTGTTGATCCCTCACCTATAACAATTAGTAGGAATCCTGACGGACCCACTTACGAATTTACTATTGATTTTTCGAGAAGTCTCGATGCAAATTCGGCCACAGATAGAGGCCTTTTTGTTGGGGCTATTCAGGGCACTGTTAATGTTCCTGAAAAGCCTGAAGTGATGGCCTTTACCTCTTTAGCTAGTGATTTAACTTCCATTAGACATGCTGACGGCCGGGTGGAATACCGAGCAAAACTACTGAAAGCGTCTAGCTTGCCTGATGTGTCCCTTAATTATGACGTTTTGTTCGTAAGATTTATTCTTCCTGCATCCTATAACGCAGATCCGGATTCTCTACTATCTTTGCGGCAAGCATTTAATGCTGATGGTTCTCTCAAAGGTGATGTCTATTTTGCCTATGGAGGTGGTAAAGAATATGTCACTTGGGATGATATTGATGCTCTTGGTGAACAGGGTTACAAAGATGCCTTTATGTACAGTAGCTCCATGGATGGAGGAGCGGGTAATGACATTTTGATAGCTGGGCCGACCTTTGATGCATTAAGTGGGGGAGAGGGAAACGATCAGCTTTATGGAGGAGATGCTATCGATACTCTTGACGGGGGAAGTGGGGATGATTTCCTCGATGCTGGGAATGACAATGATGACCTGAGCGGTGCAGCGGGTAATGACACCCTTGATGGAGGAAATGGAAATGATTTCCTCAGTGGGGGGAATGGTAACGATAGTCTTTTTGGGAGAGCGGGTAACGATACCCTTGGCGGAGATGAGGGGAATGATAGCCTCTTTGGGGGAGCTGGTGATGATTTTCTTCAGGGTGAAGCAGGGAGTGACATTATCTTTGGGGGGGTAGGTAACGATACTTTAACGGGTGGTGGTCCATCCTCTTACAACTCTTTTGGTGTTACCGATTCTCTAACGGGTGGTGATGGTGCGGACTCCTTTATCTTGGGGGATAACTTTTACTCCTATTACTCAGGAGATGGATACGCTGTTATTGAGGATTGGAGGCCCTCTGAAGGCGATCGCATTCAAGCCCGAGGCGATGCTACTCTGTACCAGCTAGTGAAGAATAATGATGTGTTGGGTACTACGGCTATTGATACCGAGCTTTATTACTTTGATGGTACAACCTCAAATCGGATTGCCGTCTTTAAAGACACAACTGATGTAATTATTTCTTTGGACTTTACCTTTGTGTAAGGTAACCTTTTTCAATTTGGTGAGAGATGAATGCGGGGTTCCGCCGCACATTCATCTCTCACCAGATCGGGAAATGCTGTAGTTTGATCAATAACGGCTTTAGATATGCCCAATCATCTACTGTATGTTGGTATCAGTAGTGTACTGCTTCTTTTCCTAACCCCCACGTCTGTTATTTCTCAGATTATCCCTGATAATACTCTGCCGTCGAACTCACGTGTTTCTCAAGATTGTATCAACTGTGAAATCACAGGAGGTACACAGTTAGGCCAGAATTTATTTCATAGCTTTACGCAGTTCTCTATTCCCAATCAGGGTACAGCTTACTTTAACAACGCACTCACTATTCAAAATATCTTTGCCCGTGTGACAGGGCAGAATAGGTCTGATATTAATGGCACCCTTCGGGCCAATGGAAACGCTAATCTATTTCTACTGAACCCTTATGGAATTATTTTTGGTCCCAATGCAGCGCTAGATATCGGTGGATCATTTCTGGCTACAACTGCGGAGAGTATAAATTTTAATGGTTTTCAATTTAGTGCAACGAATCCTCAACCCATTCCATTATTAACTGTTAGTATTCCTATTGGTTTACAATTTGGGGCCAACTCAGCCTCTATCATTAATCGTTCTCAGGTTAGCCTTAATGGAAGTACCAATACATATGGGCGACCAACGGGTTTGCAAGTGCAAGCCAACCAGAGCCTGATGCTGCTGGGTAATGGAGTTTCCTTAAAGAATGGTAACTTGACAGCCAGAGGAGGACAAATCAACCTTGTTAGCGTTGCTCCGTCTAGTACGGTGTCTTTCGTTACAGAGGGGACTGGATATATTCCAGCTCTCTCGGAGAACCAAGTTTTGCGGGATATTTCCCTTACAAATCTCAGTTCTATTGATACCAGTGGTGATGGAGGACGCAATGGTGGCGCCGTTCGACTACAGGGAAGAAATATCTCGCTGACCAATGGCGCAGGGATTATCTCTCGCACTGCTCAAGGCACAGGAGAAGATTTGCAACTGCTCGCGTCTGGTTCAGTCACCCTGGCAAACAGTTCCTTTGCGTTCACGCTTGCGGATGAAGAAGGGCAGGCGGGTGACGTGATTATCCAGGCAGCTCAGTCCCTTACGCTTTCAGATTCTGGCAGTTCTGGCCCTACAGCACTGGGTTCTCAGGCATCTGGAAATACGGAATTTGGTGCGCGAGCGGGTGATGTCATTATTAATGCTAGAGATATTTCTATTCAGGATGGTTCTCGGATTGAGGCATCCTCTTTCGGCGCTGGGAATGGAGGTACTATTCAAATTCAAGCTTCCTACGTTGAAGTGGTGGGTTACAGCCATGAGCCTGTGATTGATAGTAGAGGCAACACCATAGAACCAGAAGAAATTACCAGTGGTATTGTGTCCCAAACTGAGGGGGCGGGAAGTGCAGGGCGTTTGGCGATCGCCACCGATCGGCTCGTCGTGCTAGACGGCGGCTTTATTTCTACAGCCACCTTTGCTGAGGGAAATGGGGGGCCACTGACTATCAATGCTACAGACTCCATTTTACTAAGAGGCGCATCTCCAGCAGTACAACGGAATTTCTATCGAAGTGGGATTTTCGTTTCGGCATCGAGTGAAAATGCTTCGGGTCAGGTTGGAGCTTTAAACATTACAACTAATCAGTTATTTGTTGAAGACCGGGCTGATATCTCGGCCCGCAATGAGGGGATAGGGGCCGCCGGTTCTATCACTCTGAGCAATATTGATCGTTTAGTTGTTCGAGAGGGTGGAGAAATTCGAGCCAGCACGCTGGGTTTTGGTCCGGGGGGCAGCTTAACGGTTGATGCTAGCTCCATTGAATTGGTTGGACAAGGAACTATTGCTTCTGAAACCATTCCCAGTACACTGACGGCACTTGCAGATGAAAATTCCTTTGGCGATGCCGGAAACTTGACCATTACAACGTCCAGCTTAGTGGTACGTGATGGAGCTGAGGTTTCGGTGAGTTCAGCAGGGGAGGGGGTAGCTGGCAATATGCTGATTCGAGCCAATACGATTCAGCTCGATGAAGGAAGACTGGCAGCTGAAACCCGAGCAGGAGATACATCAAACGCTAATATCCAGCTTCAAATTCGAGATGCTTTATTAATGGGAAATCAGAGCCGGATTTCTGCACAAGCATTCAACAATGCTGCAGGAGGGAATGTTTTTATTGTTGCTCCTGAAGGATTTGTGGTTGGAAGAGTTGACGAAAATAGCGACATCGTTGCGAATGCGTTTAGGGGACGGGGTGGCAATATTACTATTGATGCTCGCAGTATTATTGGCCTGGAAGAACGTAGTTCTCTTCCGCTTGATAATGGAACGAACGACATTGATGCAAGTTCCCAGTTGGGTATCCCTGGTTCTGTGATCATTATTCAGCCCATTGTTGATCCTAGCCAGGGTTTAAGTGAATTGCCCACAGCCTTTACGGATGCCACGCAACAGGTGGCTCGCCGTTGTGGAGGAACGGTGAGAGCAGAAGCACAAGTAGGCGAGTTTATTATGTCTGGGCGAGGCGGGCTGCCTTCAACTCCGGAAGGTCTGTTAAGAACCCCTATTCTGTCTCCTGGTCTGATTACGCTGGATTCTGATTCCACTCCCGTTCCCTCATCAACCTCCATCATCCGTGCCGAACCCCTATCCATTGTTGAGGCGGAAGGTTGGGTGACTGGCCCGGATGGACAAATAGTCTTAACTGCTGAGGGTGCGAGTGTAGCCTCTTTTCAGGAAAATCATTCGCCTCTCCTGTCTTCTAGACGCTGTCCCATCGGAGGCTAACCCATGTACAAGAGGCGCTTCCATTTCAAATTTCGTTACCTCCTGCTGGCAGTTCTCTCCCTAGCGATCGCTCTCATTCTCCCCCTCTACTCACCCACCTATCTACCCATCCGCACATCCGTTCTCATTCCCCCTGCCCTTTCCCTCTCGCCCTCCGAAGTCTGTTTTCATCATTGTCCTGTATACGAAGCACACGCAAAAATAACGATTCCAGCCGATTCTGAAGCACGCCCTAACCCTCAAGCCGAGCAATCCGCGCGGGCTGCTTACGAGGCCGGACAATTTCAGAATGCTGTTGAATTATTCGAGCAAGCGATCGCCCACTATGCTACCCAAAACGACTTCCTGCGGCAGGCGATGGCGTGGGGTAACCTGGCGCTCGCTCAGCAACAGTTAGGGAATTGGGAGGAGGCAAATGGGGCGATCGCTACGAGCCTGGCGTTGTTAGAAGAGGTAGAAGACGGGCGCGATCGCCGCTCCATACAGGCCCAAGTCTTTACCATTGCAGGACAACTGCACCTGGAGCAAGGACAAGCCGAGCAAGCACTGCATGACTGGGAGCAGGCCGCAGAACTATACGTTGACCTGGAGGATAGAGCCAGCCAGTGGCAGAATCAGATCTATCAAGCCCGCGCTTTGCAGGGGTTAGGGTTTTATCGGCAGGCGATAGATTTGTTGGAAGGAGTCAATCAATCCCTGCAGAATGAGCCTGATTCTGCCATGAAGTTAGGTGGCTTGCAGGAGTTGGGGGATGCTTTGCAAACGGCGGGGGATTTGGCCCGATCGCGCCAGATTCTAGAACAGGGTGTAGCGATCGCACGCACGCTAGATATGCCAGACAGGATAGCGGATTTAACCTTAAGCCTTGCTAACACACTACAAGCATTAGGGGAAACCGATGCGGCTCTGGCTCTGTACCAAGAATTAACTGTTCCTAGCGCAGCCAGGCTCAATGCTCAACTGAATTTACTGAATCTACTGGTTCAGCAGGAATCCTGGAATGAAGCTCAGGCATTGGCTTTGCAGTTAGATGAGCCGATCCGAGCGTTACCATCCGGGCGGACCCACATCTATACCCGCATCAAATATGCCGAAACTCTGTTGCTTTTGGCCAACCATGCACCTGAGGTTAGAACGGTAGCTTCGTCCCGTGCGATGGGAGAAGGGTTAGCGATCGCAATTCAACAGGCCCACGAGCTAGGCGATCGCCGCACCGAATCTTACGCTCTGGGGAGTTTAGGTCGGCTTTATGAACGAACACACCAATATGCGGATGCTGTGACGGTGACGTATCAGGCATTGAACCTTGCTCAGACGACCCATGCTGATGATCTGGCCTACCGCTGGCATTGGCAGTTAGGGCGTGTATTGCGAGAACAGGGGCAGCGGGATGAGTCGATTGCGGCTTATCAACGGGCGATCGCTACATTACAAAGCATCCGTACCGATTTGGTTGCTATGAATCCAGAGGTACAGTTTACCTTTCAGCAAAACATTGAACCCATCCATCGGGAACTGATGAGTTTGTTGATGCGGGGAGGCCCTTCGGGTGAGCCCAGTCCTGAAGAGTTGGAAAGTACCCGCCAGGTCATCGAATCTTTGCAACAGGCGGAATTAGAAAACTTCTTCCGGGAGGCATGTTTGGATGCTCAACCCGTTGCTATTGAGCAGATCGATAGCCAAGCGGCTGTCTTTTATCCTGTGATTCTGCCCGATCGCCTGGAAGTGATTGTGCACCTGCCCGATCGCCCCTTGCAACACCACACAGTCTCTGTTACTCCCGATCAGGTGACAGAAACCGTGTTGGAACTGCGGCGGCGGCTCGTGAATCGAATTGGTAATCCTACCCAGACGTTGCCTTTGGTGCAACAGGTATACGACTGGCTTATTCGCCCCAGTGCGGTTGAACTTCAGGAGAGTGAGGTGAAAACCCTGGTATTCGTGCTGGATGGGCCATTGCGAAACTTGCCCATGGCAGTGTTACATGATGGCGATCGCTTCCTCATCGAGCAGTACAGCGTTGCCTTGACTCCCGGTTTGCAATTGCTTACCCCGCGCCCCCTCAACACTCAGCAAATCAGCGTCATTGCCGCAGGACTGACAGAATCACGACAAGGGTTTAGTCCTCTTCCAGGTGTGGGAAATGAGTTAACAAGAATTGCCCAGCAATTGCCAAGCCAAACCCTACTAAACCAGGATTTTACCCGGGACACATTACAGCAGGCGATCGCCACGAACTCTGCGCCAGTTGTTCATTTGGCTACCCATGGTCAATTTAGCTCTAGTGTTGATGAAACATTTATTTTGTCGTGGAGCGATCGCATCACCATCAATCAGCTGAGAAGCTTGCTGCAAGGAACGGAGCTGAATCGACAGAGCCCGATTGAACTGCTCGTGATGAGTGCTTGCCAAACTGCCTCAGGCGATCAGCGTGCGGTTTTGGGATTAGCAGGTATTGCTGTCCGTGCAGGTGCCCGTAGTACGCTAGCCTCCCTCTGGAGTGTAGATGATCAGGCAACCTCCGAGTTGATGGAGCACTTCTATCACGAGCTAGCAAAGAGTGATGTCACAAAAGCCGAAGCCTTACGCCGTGCTCAAGTGGCTATTCTACAGAATCCAGTCTATGGACAACGGGCTTATTATTGGGCCGCATTTGTACTGTTGGGCAATTGGTTATAATGGCTAATCCTTAGACTAGAGGTTGCTTTGGGAGTTGTTTTTTCGTGGTGTTGTGCGCGAAAAAACATAAAGGTGAGCAAACTTAAGTCATTGAGCACTATGAAATAGAGGTTTCCATCGACTGTCTTAAGACGGTCTGTAATGCTTGCAGCAGCTCTTGAATCGTATAAGGTTTAGCAATGAAGCTTGCAATTTCATGAGCCTCTTTTACCTTGTCATTTGGCACAAAGCCGCTAATTGCGATCGCCTTAATCTGAGGATCAATTTTTTGGAGAGTCTGAATTGTTGTTAATCCATCCATAGATGGCATCATCATATCGACAAGTGCTACCGCAACCTTATGTTTGTGCTGAGCACACAGTGCAATTGCTTCAATGCCATCATTTGCTGTAAATACGCGATAGTTGTAGGCTTCTAGAGACATTCTAGTAGTCTCTAAAATCTCTGTTTCATCATCCACCACAAGAACCCATTCTCCATCCCCATGCAGTGAGTCAGAAGGTTCTGCTTGCGCAGGAAGAGACACTTCTACCGCTGGCAGAAATACCTTGAACTCACTTCCTTCACGAACTTTACTCGACACCTGGATGAATCCTTTATGGCTTTTAACGATACCCCGAACAGTAGAGAGTCCTAATCCCGTTCCTTGACCAATTTCCTTTGTTGTGAAGAAGGGCTCAAAAATTCTATCTGTCACTTCAGCTGACATTCCGATTCCCGTGTCTTTGACGGTTAATTCAATATAAGCACCAACAGATGCCTCAAGATTCATGCGGGCGTAATGTTCATCAATAACCAGATTCTTTGCAGATATGGTGAGTGTTCCACCATCCAACATTGCATCACGAGCATTAACAACGAGGTTCATCAGTACTTGATGTAGATGAGTAGCATCTCCAGACACTAACCAAAGCTCTGACTCTACATCAATCACAAATTTTATAGATTTAGGGAAGGTTTTTTCAGCAACCTGTCTAACTTCACGGATCAAATGTTTTACTTGCACATTTGCCCGCTTACCTTCTACACCACGAGCAAATTGCAGAACCTGCTTGACAAGGGCAGCGCCACGCTTAGTGTTCGTTTCCAAAATTTCGAACAAATTTTGGCTCTGGACATCGGCATCAGGAAACTTTAGCTGTAGCAGCTGTGCGGTAGCGAGCACCGGAGTCAGGATGTTGTTTAAATCATGAGCGATACCCCCTGCAAGAGTCCCCAAACTTTCAAGCCGCTGAGTTCGCAGGAATTGACTTTCGAGCTGTTTCTTCTCAGTGATATCTGTGTTAACTATTAGGACTGATTGAGGCTGTCCCTGAGCATCTTGCATCAGTGTCCAGCGACTGGCAACAATGATTTCCTTTCCTTGTTTATTGATCTGATGTAACTCGCCTTGCCATACACTGTTCTTTGCTAAACTCTTTTGAGCAGTTTCAAGCTGTTCAAAGGCATCTTCCCGATATAAAAGATGGTTTATATCTTGACCTATTATTTCTTCTAACTTCCATCCGTAAAGATGTTCTGCTCCTTTATTCCAGTACTGAATCTTATTCTCTAAATCCTGTACTAGAATCGTGTCTGTCGTTATATCCAGTAGAGCCGCCTGTTCACGAATCTTTTCTTGTGCTTGCTTGTGCTGTGTTAAGTCAAGAACAAAGCCGACGAGCGCCTGTTGAGATTCATCCAACAAAGCGCCACCAATCATGACAGGAATGCGGGAACCATCTTTCCGGAAGTACTCCTTCTCAAAAGCACTGAATGCTCCGGTTTTGTTTAATTCTGCTATAGCTGCTTGATTAAGGTGGGTATATTCGGCAGGTGTCATAGCCTGCCAATTGATATTTCCAGCTTGTAGATCAGCGCGATCGTATCCAACAATCTGAAGGAAAGCATCATTGGTATCTATGATACTGCCATCAATCTTGCTAAAAATAACACCAATTACGTTAGCTTCAATTAAACGTCTAAACCGGGCTTCACTACGTTGTAAAGCCCTAAATGCCTGCTCACGTTCTTCTTCTAGCTGTTTACGTTGTTGAATTTCCTGTTCTAAACGCTCATTCTGCTCAGTCAATCTCCTTGTTAAACTCTGTAACCGTACGTGAGTATTGACTCGCGCTAAAACTTCTTCATGATTTAAGGGCTTTGTAATGTAGTCGACTGCCCCAAGGTTTAGGCCTTTGACCTTGTCAACATTGTCGCTAACAGCCGTCAGAAAAATGATAGGGATTTCCTGCGTCAGTGGGTTTGATTTCAGGCGACGGCACGTCTCAAACCCGTCTATTCCAGGCATCAGGACATCTAATAGAATCAAATCAGGTGGAGCGTACTCTGCCAGGCTGATTGCTCTCTCTCCATCTTCAGCAATCACAACCTTAAATCTATCAGCCTCCAGGACGTCAAGCAGCACATCCAAATTAGTGGGTGTGTCATCCACAATTAAAATGACGCCTTTTTCAACAGTTCCTGCATCCATAAAGATCTCCTAAACTTGCTTCAAAAAATCTAAAATTTGTCGTCCCTTAAATTCCTTAGCAAGCTGCCGTAAGTAGTTGGAAAAAGGGCTCCATCGCGGGTTTGTCTCCTCTAAATGTGTTGCTCGTTTGGCGATCGCTCGCAGATCCCCGCGCATCGCTAAATCTAAGAAAATTGCAATCTCTTCTATGGGGGGAACCGCAAAGGTCGGGAAACCTGAAGAAGGGCTAATTAAAATACCTTCTAACTTAGCCCCTTCCTTAAGGGGTTCTTCCAGCTTCTCACTCTCATAAAGCCACTCCAGTTTCAAGTGTTCCTGTAGTTTTTGGAGGAGGTCGTCTCTTCGGATGGGTTTCGATAGAAAATCATTGCACCCAACCTCTATACTTTGTTGTTGGTCAAATTCAAAAACACTTGCTGAGATTGCGATCACGATAACATCTTTCAAGGACGGCATTAACCGGAGACGGCGGGTTGCTTCAAATCCGTCCAGGTTTGGCATTACCAGATCAATCAGGATGATGTCAGGCTGTAGCTCGTGTGCCCTGTTCAGTCCGTCTTGACCATCCACGGCTTCTGACACGTTAAACCCAAGTGGTTCTAGAAGATGGATGAGGACAGAACGATTGGTTGGTTTGTCATCCACGACTAAAATTTTCCGCTTTTCGCCTTTGACTCCAATGACGCTGAGCTTGAGCGTATCCGCACAAACCGCTGCTGAAGGGATTTCTAGTAAGTCTAAATCGAACCAGAAGTTGCTGCCGACCCCCAGCGTACTCTCAACCTGGAGCTTGCCACCCATCAGTTCAATCAAATGACCGCTAATGGCTAACCCTAGTCCTGTTCCTTCTGTCTTACGACTACTCTCTCCCGACTGCTGAAACGGTTTAAAAATTTCATCAAGCTGGTCAGAAGCAATGCCAACACCGGAATCTTCTACTTGGAAACGGATTTTCTGCTCGTGATAGCCTACCTTAAAGACGATCGCACCCGTTTCTGTAAATTTGACAGCATTGCCAAGCAGATTCAACAAGACTTGGCGTAAGCGTTTCTCATCGGCATGAACTATCTTGGGCAGAGGGGATAGCGCTTGATACGTTAACAATATTCCCTTTTGTTCGGCTCTGATTCTGAGGATTTCTACGATGCTCTGTAAGAATTCAGCCAACGAAAACTCATTGGGGCATAGCTCCATCTTGCGGGCTTCAATTTTAGAAAGATCCAAAACGTCATTAATGAGCGTTAGCAAATGTTCCCCGCAATGATGAATAATCGCAATGCGGCTCTTTTGCTGCTCCGATAAATTCGGGTCTTTCTGAAAAATCTGAGTATATCCCAGGATTCCATTTAGGGGCGTGCGAAGTTCATGGCTCATATTCGCCAAAAATTCACTTTTCGCTCGGTTGGCGGACTGAGCCAGTTCTTCTGCCCGTTGGCGATCGCACACCTCCTGCCGTAATTGGGTAGTTCGCTCTTCTACCTTTGCTTCAAGCGTTCTACTATAATCCTCTAACTGATCATGGGATTGCTTTAGACCAGCGTTAGCAATAGCTAGATCCTGATAGAGACGTGCATTTTCCAGCGAAATAGCAGCCTGAGAGGATAGAAGCTGTAGAATTTCTACCCGCTCTGTAGTGAAGGCATCTGTTGCTAAGTTATTTTCTAGATAAAGAATGCCAATTAGCTTACCTTGATGAACAATAGGCGTACACAAAATAGATTTTGGCTGGCATTCAAGAATATAATGATCTGTTACAAAAATTCCTTCATGAACTGCATCATTCAAAACCACACTTTCCTGAGTTTGCCGTACGTAGTTAATAACGGATAGAGGTAAGTGTTTACTCGCTTCTAGGGGAATGGATTGTTGAACAAGGATTTCATTCTGGTTAACTTGTCCAGTTGCCTCGATAAAGAGCTTTTTAGCTTTTTCTAAAATTAATGCACCTGTTTCTGCTCCAGCATTTTCGAGCACAATTTGCATCAGTTTAGTTAGCAGTTTGTCCAATACGATTTCGCTAGAAAGCACTTGTGATGCTTTGATTACCGTCGCAAGATCTAGCGTTTGAGCATAATTTCTGTGAGTGGGACTATGAATTTGTTGCGCCTCACGATTGGTACTTTCTGATGGTTGCCCTTGCCCCAGAATACTGGGGTGCACGGCTTCAAGCTGTCTAACTTTGGCGATCGCACCCCAACGGACATAACCGTAATAAGCTTCCTTCAAATATTCTTTAGCAAACTTACTTCTACCAAGGGAAAAGTAGAAATCTGCTGCTCGTTCATTAGCCAATGCTTCTTCTTGAAGGTAACCATGCTCTTTGGCCCCAGCGATCGCCCGGTCATACCATTCCATTGCATTTGCAATGCTTCCTGATATTCGGGCTAACTCTGCCTCAACAAGTTCATATTTATGCTGGAAGTTCATAGGGGCATGGCTTGCCCAATTCTGCATCTTTGCCTGGTTTTGCTCGACCCTATTGAGTAAGAATTCTTGCTGGGAAGCTGTAATAGATGGATAAATAGCCAGGTGAGCTAGCGAGTCATAGAAATAAAACATAGCCGCCGCTAAACAACCCCCTACACCGTCTAAATAGTGTTCAGCCTGTTTGGCATTCTCTGCTGCTTGAGAAAAGCTACCGAACAGATAACACAGAATTAACTTATTGAGAAAAGCATAGTGTGTTGTTGTTCGCTCATTAGATTGGATGTGAAGTGGTAGTGATTGTTCTTCGTTGTAAACGCTACCAATTAAATATTGGGGATTTTCAGCCAACCCTAATAGGTTTAGAGTGGCTTGATGAAAAACTTGATGCCATCCTAAAACAGTTTCTTGGTGAATTTGGACAATTGATTTGCCATAATTCATCATTTCTTGCTTCAGACTTTCCAGGTCAACTCCACACCAGTAAGAGTGCTGACACCTAAGTGCTGCGGCATAACCTGCATGAGCCGTATCCCCATTCTCCAATCCATGGGAGTAGGAACGTTGTAGTAAAGCTAACGTGTCTTTGACATGATACTTCCAGGCAGTGATAAATGTTCCAACTTTAAATAGGGTTTGGCTTTTTACCTCACGAGCATCTAACCGCTCAAAGAGGTCTAATCCTAACTGTCCAAACTGGTAACCTGTTTCAATATCTTGAAAGATACCAGTTAATACGATTCCATAGTCAGCAAAACCACTCGGCGAAAACCGAGAATTGCCATATTTAATCGAAAGATTAACTTGCTGGCATACAGTAAAGACAAATAGAGCAGGTGCTGCCTGATAAATAGCAGGAATTAAACTAGAAATAATCCGTAGAGCAGCTACTTTAGTAGCATCAGTCATCAATGGCAGATGAATTAAGTCTTCTAGTTTGGTTCCTGCTAAATTCGTTGTTATTTCTGCCGTTGCCTTTTCAATATCTAATGCTGTTGGTGATTCGGGAATTTCAACTCCTAGCATGCTGAGGACTTGTAAACCAAGTTTCACAGCTTCCAGTTGCTTGTGTTGCACTTCGTAGGATTTAATCCGGATTTCATAAGATTTTACCTGATCAAGTAGGGATTGAGCATGCTGTAAAACAATTGCTGTAAATTGCTGCATTTTCTCAAAACTGCCACCCAGAAATGCTGCTGTTGCTGCTGCCTGATACAGTGCTAACGTTAGATCATATTGACCATTCCAACTATCTTCGGTTAATAGCCTTAAACCGGCTTGCAAATACTCACTTGCAGCTTTATAAGCCGTTGCTGTTATAGCTTTCTGCCCTGCCATCAAATTAAGGTGAGCAATATCAGTTCTTTCCATCTCTCTTGTGATGAGCTCACTACCAACATTGAAGTGGTCAACAATATCAAAAATCCTTTCTGTAAGCGCTTCCGGTTCCAAACTCTGACGAAGCAACCGGCCAATTTGCAAATGCGTAGATTGCTTAGCGCTATCATCAATCAACGCGTAGGCGGCTTGTTGTACCCGGCCGTGGAGAAATCTAAACTCTATAGCCTCTGGATTTGTATCAAGCAAGCTGGGTAGATCCCATATTAATTCAGAAGCCGGTAATACTAAGCCTTCTTCAAGGGCTGGCACAAGATCGCGATAAGTATTTGCTAATAATTGCTTATACAGAATCCAATCCGATGAGGTATGAGAGATAGATGTGAGACTTTGTTCCACGTCTATCCCTCGTATCTCATTAGACTGGAAGTGGTTATAAATAGTTGAAAGAGTTTGCAAATCAAACATATTACCTACACAGGCTGCCAACTGTATGACATGTTGGGTAGCTTTGGGTAACTTTCGTAGCTTCTGAATCATCAACTCAACAACATTGTCTGTAATGCCAATCGCTTTAATTTGCGTAATATCCCATTCCCAAAACGCTCCTCTAATAACCGACGAGGTATTCAATCTCAACAACTGTTCCTGATATAAGGTTTTAAGAAACTGCGTGACAAAAAAAGGATTACCGGAGGTCTTACGAAGAACCAATTCAGCTAATGCTTGAACCGATATTTCATCACTGTGCAGCGTGTCAGCAATTAGATGGCTAATATCTAAAAGAGTTAAAGGAGCTAAAGTAATTTCGTGAATGGTAACAGCTTGAGAACGTAAAGAATCAAGAACCATCATTAAGGGGTGGCTCGAACTAATCTCATTATCCCGATAGGCTCCAACTAGAAATAGGTGTCCTATCTCTACATCGGTCATGATAACATCGAGCAATTTGAGGGTAGCAAAATCAACCCATTGCAAATCATCTAGAAAAAGAACTAGAGGATGCTCTGGTGAGCAGCAAATGCGAATGAAATTTTGAAAAACAAGGTTAAATCGGTTTTGTGCTTCTGTAGGTGCCAGTTCTAAAGCGGCGGGCTGTTTGCCAATAATTTTTTCCACATCAGGAACAACATCAATGATGACCTGGGCATTATGTCCTAGAACCGTTAGAAGTTTGGTTCGCCACTGGGCTAACTGCACCTCACTTTCAGTCAACCATTGTTTTATTAATGATTGAAATGCTGTGATAATTGCTGAATAAGGAACATTGCGTTGAAATTGGTCAAATTTGCCAGAAATGAAGTATCCTTTCGCTTCAATAATAGGCTGGCGGATTTCATGAACTAAAGATGATTTCCCAATACCAGAGTAGCCTTTGACTATCAGAACTTCCCGTCTACCAGTTCTGACATGATCGAATGTTGTCATGAGTAAACGAGCTTGTCGATCGCGCCCATACAACTTGTCCGGAATCGAAAACTGGCTAAATGAATCAAGCTCTCCAATACTGAAGTGTGAAATTGTACTTGAGGATTGCAGCATCTCTAGACAAATTTCTAAGTCAGCCTTCAGCCCTAGTGCACTTTGATAACGGTCTTCAGCTGTCTTAGCGAGTAATTTCATAACAATTGCAGACACCGCCTCTGGAATGTCTGGCCGAACCAGATCAGGTGGGATAGGCGTCTTAGCAATGTGGCAATGAATAATTTCCAGGGCATCCGTTGCTTGGAATGGCAACTGCCCAGTTAACATCTCATAAAATACTACGCCAAGGGAATAGAGGTCTGTGCGGGAGTCAATTGAGCGGTTCATTCTCCCAGTCTGTTCTGGAGAGATATAGGAGAGCGTGCCTTCAAAAATATTGATAGTACTAGCAGGTGAATCTTCTCTTGATAGATAGGCCGAGATACCAAAATCAATCAACCTGATTTCACCTGTTTTATTAACGAGAATGGTATATGTTTTAATATCTTTATGAATAATATCTTGCTGATGAAGTTGCACTAGAACAGAAGATAGGCGGATCGCAATTTGTAAAAAATTGTTTAGGTTAAATTGTTGTGCTGCGATCGCCTCAGCCAGTGATACTCCATCAAAGCCAGAGAGAATAAGAGCTAACCCGTTCAGATCGCTTTCTAGAGCAATCGGTTTAACAACTTCTTCGATTGCCAAGCCCTGCAGAATTTCATATTCGTGTCTAAGACCAGCCAGTTGCTCAACGGTTGGATATTCAGCTTTCAGCGTTTTAATAATGACCGATGTTGGTTTCAGGCTATCTTTCGATGCCTTAGCTCGGTAAATACAGGTGGCAGGCCCTTCATAAAGAACTTCAAGCAAAGTGTAGCCAGCGATCATAGTACTCATTTGCTTTCCTGTGCTTGTCCTATGGGTGGACGAGCAATACTCGACCTCATATTTATCTTAGGTATTAACAAGAAGTTTGATGTGTAGTTGGGTCCAACTTGAAGCAATCCTTGAGGAAGCTATCCTTTTTTTGAGAAGAGCAACAGTTTTAGATGTAGATGTTTATGATCAGTTACATCTCTTTTAAAGACTAAACTTTTATACAAAGTTTTTCTATATATTGTTACTGAAAATCTGATTGCAGTACTCATACTTTAGAGAACTAATTTCCCGTGAGTTTTGTGTATAAAACCTAACAATAGTGTTCTAAATACATGGATGGGGTGTGGTGAAAGAGGCATGAATTGCCTCTTTCACCACACCCCATCCATGTGCTGGAAACATGACCCACTAAACCATAGGAGATTTACCTTTTAAATTTCTTTAGCAAAAAGCAAGAACTCTTGAAATAATGCTGACACAGGGGAATTGGTATCAAATCGTAGCTTATTGAATAGGGGGATGAAATGAAATGCCAAAGTAGCGGTTGGCGCTCCATTTCATCCCCCTATTCAGCACCTGAATCGTTATTCCACTCAATCGTGAATTGTTCCATCGGGCATCTTTGCCCCCTTTAAGTTAGCAGAGCTTAAATCGACTCCCTCCAAATTTGCCCAACTTAAGTCCGCTCCCCTTAAATCTGCCCAGTCTAAGTTTGCCTCACGTAGGTCTGCCCAACGTAAGTTTGCATGGCGTAAATTGGCTCTTAAAAAATTTGCCCCCTTCAGGTCAACGCAACTAAGGTGTGCTGAGCAAAGGTCGATATTACAAAAATCACGTTTCCCTGCTGCTAACAGCATTTGGAATTCAGTTATATCCATATGCCTATTCTGGCTTATTTCTTCTAATTATCTGATTATAGTGTTCCTTAATGATTTATGAATGATTTATGGAATCGGCTGTGGGCGTTGAGCCTGGCTGTTTCTGCCTTAACTTCATAACCTATATAAGATTGCAATATATCTAATTTATGTTAGGGTATAGGCAAGTCTTACTTTCGGCCGTGTAATTCGTCTCACAAGCGTTTCTCCGAATCTAATTCTCTACACCTAGTTTTGGAGAAAACGGATGTCAGTCTACGTTGGGAACTTATCCTACCAAGTTACACAAGATGATTTGACGCAGGCGTTTGCCGAGTATGGAACCGTCAAGCGTGTTCAACTGCCCATGGATCGCGAAACCGGAAAGATGCGCGGCTTTGCGTTTGTTGAAATGGGAACCGATGCTGAAGAAACCGTCGCCATTGAAGCACTGGATGGTGCTGAGTGGATGGGGCGTGACCTTAAGGTCAACAAAGCAAAACCTCGTGAGGAAAGAAGTCCTTCCGGTGGTAACTGGTCGAACAAGAAAACTTCATCCTGGCATTAATCAGATTGTCACTCCTGAGATTCTGAGGTTTTTTGAAACGTTTATTTTGTTAGCTTCAGATTAGCTATGTAAATGATTTCATTTCTACCTCTAAAGGTTGTTAAAGGGCTGCTGCGCGGTAGTTGTAGCCCTTTTTATCTCACTCTAATTATCTAATTTCAAGGAGACTAGATGGCTCAAATCATTCCGGGTGAGAACGAAGGAATTGAGTCAGCATTGCGTCGATTCAAGCGAGTTGTTTCCAACGCAGGCATCTTCCCAGACATGCGAAAAAATCGCCACTTCGAAACACCGCTTCAAAAGCAGAAGCGTAAGGCGTTAGCTAAACATAAGCAACGTAAAAGTAGAAGAAAGTTTCATTATTGAGTGCTAAATGTTGAGGTGCGATCGCATCTCCCACTCTGAACCTCTTGCAAGACATGGAATCAGCATTAAAGAGGCCTTTTGTCTAAGCCATTTAACGCTTGCCTGTTATTTGTATTCTGAAGTTTGTCCTATCACCTATACGGTTCTCCAAATGCTCTTAATAGCAATGAATACCAACGAACTCTGTAGCCGCTATGCAGCTGGGCAACGGGACTTTAGGAATCTGAATCTGATGGCAGCCAATCTGAGAAACTTAAACCTGGTTGGTGTCAACTTCAGTGGTGCTAATTTAACCAAGGCGAATCTTACACGAACAAATTTGAGCCACGCAAATTTGACAGGTGCAGTTTTGACAGGTGCAATTTTGAATGAGACAAATTTGGCTAAAGCTAATTTGACAGATGCTAATCTCACCGATACAAACTTAGCTGAAGCTAATCTGCAAGGTTCCTTCAAAAGGCAGCCCAAAAGTTGATAGTTATTGAAATTTATCTACGTAGGTAGGCAAAATTACTAAAGAATAGAATATTGTGCCGCCTACACAGTGGGCGGCATAATATTTTGAATTATTTTGAATTTAAGAATGAATTGAGTTACTTACACACCTATACCAGTTCTTTGTAATACGGCACAGAATAAAGAGCATCCGTAATAAAATCCGTTCAAAGAATTGATTTTCGTGGAGTGAGTGTTTTGCCTAAGACATGTGCAGGCAGGATGTTCACTCTACAAAGTCGATCTTGTGCAAATTCAAATAGGATTGGTGTCACATCTAACTAATGTTAGAAGCTGATTCATCCTTTGTAAAGATTGCACTGCTAAGACATTATCGAGTACGGTTTCAGGGGAAAAACACACTCCTGAAGAATACTCCGGTAAACTAAAAATGTGTTCGATAGGAATTTCATGACTTCTAATATGCTTCAAGCTGACCTTAAAGAGAGGCAATCGCTCGTATTAAATTGGACGAGCGTCACGTTTTTTGCCGCCATTCATGTCCTTGCTCTATTAGCGCCCTGGTTCTTCTCTTGGTCAGCTTTGGGAGTAGCCCTCTTCCTTCACTGGTTACTTGGCAGTATTGGTATTTGTTTGGGCTATCATCGCTTACTGACCCATCGCAGTTTTCAGGTACCTAAAGGCTTGGAATATGCGATCGCCATTATAGGTGCCCTTGCCCTGGAAGGTGGCCCGATCTTCTGGGTCGCAGGACATCGCAGGCACCACTTATATGCTGAAGATATTGATAAAGATCCCTACTCAGCAAAGCGTGGTTTCTGGTGGAGCCACATGGCCTGGCTGTTTTACAAACGGCCAGAGTTCTTTGAATATGAGCACTACCGACAATTTGCACCGGATTTAGCACGGGATCCATTCTATCGTTGGTTAGGCCGCTATTTCCTACTCCTCCAAATTCCCTTAGGAATTGTGCTGTATCTACTGGGGGGATGGTCGTTTGTGGTCTACGGAATCTTTGTAAAAGCGGTTCTTGTCTGGCATAGCACCTGGCTTATTAACTCGGCAACCCACATCATGGGCTACCGCACCCATCATTCGGATGACAACTCCGCTAACCTCTGGTGGGCCGCACTGCTGACTTATGGCGAGGGATGGCACAACAATCATCATGCCTATCCCAATGTGGCACAAGCTGGTTGGAAATGGTGGGAGATTGATATGACCTGGTGGGTAATTCTCGCCCTCAAAAATCTGGGTTTAGCTCAAAAAGTTGTTCTTCCACCAGCAGCCCATCCCAATAAAGCAAACTAAAGGTGAATGGCACTGAAATAAGCGAAATCTGAGTACCCAGAGCCCCGGTTCTTTAGAAAAACCGGGGCTCTGAATCTTTTACGTCAGTGCCAATCAACCTTTAGATTGAAAGGGTGTCGTGCAAAGCGTGGCACCCTTTTATTAATTGCAGGCTCCCTATGGGAGAGGGGAGAGATCGTTAACGTTATTTAACTTCAGTTCGGGATAAGCTGAGGTGCTCATTTTGGCGTGCACTTTGCGCACGCCAAAATGAGTGTTTTCGAGTGCCGCGCATTGCGCGGCACTCGAAAACACCCTTAACCCGAACTCAGGTTATTTAGAACTTGATTTATAAAAAATTTTACTGAAACATACACGGAAATGTGCACAAAAGAAACACTGTATGCAACTCATATTGAACAGATATAAACAGAATTCGGCACTACCGTGACGAATAGAAATCCATTACGGGTTGAAGGAGTAGTGCGATCGCCCCTACGAGTACAAACGATAGTGTGATTCACAAAAAAGTTAGATTTAACTGTATAGTAATGCCCTACAAGAAAAATTACTTTTACTTATATTTCTCACTTTAGAGCGGAGAAATAGCAGAATTATAGTAGATGCGAAAATACCAATTTATTTATGGCTTTGAGATGAATCATTAGACCTGTTTTATCGCAATGTGCAAGTGCGTTAAGTACAGCAACGGTAGTGTGGGGTACGAAATGCCCCACACTACCCTACTTAATCAGCACGCACGGCCCTATAGGCCTGTAGATGGTTATTCTGAAAGTGCAAACTACTCTTTCCACAATCATCTACAGGTTCAGGATAGAACTGGTTTTTAAGAGTCATTACTAGTATCGTCAAGATTACGGCAACAGCTAGAACTCATGCACATTTGATCTTTTTGCAATGCGTTCTTAAGAGAAGCTATCTGTGTTTTCATGCTCTGTAGCAATACCTTGATCTGGCGTAGTAATCTAGCCCGCTCCTCAACTAATGATTCAAAATGTTCAGGTTCTTCCATAGCTTCTCCAATGTTGGGTAACACACAAAAGGCTGCTTGATGAGATTTACATTCCTGGTACGAGTTTCACTATTTCTCAGCGATCACAAGTGCCAAGAACTTTGGAGACCCACCCTACCAGTGATGACTCACGCCCTTAGCCTAAAAGTCCAGGCTCATCTTTTCCTCTAACTTTTGAGGCATATCAAGTGGAGGTACAAAATTATTGGTAGTGCCTCAATCCTTTGTAATGCTTCATCTCGCTTGGATTTTGGATGTAGTAGGCAATCATTAAAGACTCCTATCTTTTCAGTATGAATTGCGGATCTTTTCGATATCAATACTCTAGACAGTTTTTCTGAAACCCTTGATTTTGCGTGCGCGAAGCGCACGCAAAATCAAGGGTTTCAGAAAAACTGTCCGAACTAATGCGATATGAATTGTCTGCCTTTCGGCTCTAAAGAGGTCGTTAAGTGACTGCGACTTTATGGCCTTACGTTCTCTGCTTAGAACAGTTTAGTTTTTGAAAAACCTCGCGCCGTGCGGCTTTTCAAAAACTAAATGTCCTGGTTCTGATGCTGGGCTCTGGCAAAGCGAGCAGGCCAGCGTTTCGTCTTAGATGGGGCTTGTATAAAAAGCAAGATTTCTCTTTGGCAAGCAACAAAATCTTCCTTAGGGGGGGAGGTGGGGTTATCCCTTATGTCCTAATGTGATTCAAGCGTTCGCAATCACTATGTCTTCCCTAAAAACCTTACCCATCTCAGATGTCATTCACCAGCTTCGACAGCACTTTAACTTATCTCAGGAAAAATTTGCGGCGAAGTTAGGTGTCTCCTTTAAAACGGTGAATCGCTGGGAGAACGGGCGTAGTGTACCCTCACCCATGGCCATGAAATTAATTGAAGAGTTGTTGGAATCAACGGAGGGATCGAAAAAATCCTGGTTGACGCAGGACTCCCTGGAGGGAGAACGGGATGTCTGAAAAGTCGTCTCGTATAAGCCTAAACGATGTTTTGATTACGGAGGTATTACATCAAAGGTTGCCCCGCACCCCAAATCTACAAGCTGAGACCCAAGCCCTTCATCTAGTAGCTCGGCAACTGGCCGAACAGTCCCAAGCCCTGCTTAACACGCTGGTGACTGTAGCAAAAGACCTATGCCAAGCCGGAACTGCCGGAGTTAGCCTGCTAGAAGTGACTCCCGACGGGAAGGAAATCTTTCGCTGGAATGCGATCGCCGGAGCCTTAGCTGACCATGTGGGAGCGTCCACGCCGAAGAACTTTAGCCCCTGTGGTACCTGTTTAGACCGCCAGGCACCTCAGCTTTATTCGTACCCTGAGCGGTACTTCACCTACCTTCAGAACGCGAAACCCGCTATTGTTGAAGGTCTGGTCATTCCGCTGATGGGTACGGCTCAGCCCCTGGGCACCATTTGGGTCGTATCCCACGATGAAACACGGCAGTTTGATCCAGAAGATGTGCGGATCATGACCAGTCTCGCTGATTTTACCGCAGCGGCTCTGCAAAGTATTCACCTGCGTCAAACAGCTGAGGTTGCGTTGCAGCGAGAGCAAGCAGCTCGTCAGGAAGCGGAGGCCAACCGTCAGGCATTTAACGAATCGGCACAACGGGCCATCGAGATTCTGGAAAGTATTACGGATGCCTTTGTCTGTGTGGATCATGAGTGGCGAGTTACCTACGTCAATCATGAAGCTGCTCAACTGAACGACCTGCAAGCCGAGGAACTGATTGGGAAAACTCAGCAGGAAATGGGACCCTGGGCGATCGCCACCGTCATTGAGGAAACCCATCGTCGCATTACCGCAGAATCAGGAGCGATCCGTTTTGAAGGGTTTGATCAACCCTCCAAACGATGGTTAGAGATTCATGCTTATCCCTGTAAGGTGGGATGCAGCATTTATTTTCGAGACATCACAGAGCGCAAACGCGACAAAGCCAAGCGTCAGCAAGTAGAAGCTGCTTTGTACGAGAGCGAATCTCGCTTTCGTTTGATTGTTGAAAGTGCGAAAGATTATGCCATCTTTACCCTCGATCTCGACGGCGTAATCACCAGCTGGAACCCTGGAGCTGAACGCTTATTGGGTTACAAAGAGGCAGAAATCATCGGTCAGCCCGGCTACACCATTTTTACCCCCGAAGACAGAAAAAATGGCCAGGACAAGAAAGAGTTAGAAATTGCGCTGACCCAGGGACGGGCTGAAGATGACCGCTGGCACCTGCGCAAAGATGGTAGCCGCTTTTTTGCCAGCGGTTATATGATGCAACTGCACGATGAAGCCGGCAACCTTCAGGGGTTAGTGAAGATTCTACGCGATATAACCGAGACCCATCAGGCTGCTGAGCGAGAGCAGTTTTTGTCTCAGGCAAGTGCCGTATTAGCTGGAACCCTGGATTACAAAAACACGTTGTTTAACATTGCACAACTGGCTGTGCCATTTCTGGCCGACTTTTGTTTCTTTGATATCCTCAACAATTATCAGCAAATTGAACGAGTAGCCTGGCATCACGGGGATCCGGCAAAGCGGGACTGGTTTGAGGAATTGCAGCGCTATACCCCTCCCGCAGACCAGGGGAGCCATCCCATTACCCATGTTCTGGCTACAGGCAAGGCTAACCTTGTTCCTCTTGTTACTGAGGAATGGAAGCAAACCGTTACGCTGAATGCCGAGCATCTGCAATTGATCCAGGAGTGTCAGGTGCGATCGCTCATCACCGTGCCGCTCATTGCCCACGGGCGAACCCTTGGAGCGTTAACTGTTTGCTTAACCGCAGATTCCAATCGCTACTACACGACAACGGAGCTGGATCTGGTAGAAGAGTTGGGGCACCGCGCTGCGCTTGCCCTGGATAACGCTCGGCTGTACCAGCAAGCGCAGGAAGCCAATCGGATGAAGGATGAATTTATGGCGGTGCTCTCCCATGAGTTGCGATCGCCCCTCAACCCGATTCTGGGCTGGATTCAGCTGATTCAGAAAGGGACGCTGAATGCCGAGAAAACTGCCAAAGCCTGGGCAACCATTGAGCGCAATGCCAGGCTACAAGCCCAACTGATTGAAGATCTGCTCGATATCTCCCGCATTTTACGAGGCAAACTCAAGCTGAATGTGGAGCAGGTGAATTTGGCAGCAACCGTTCATGCCGCAATTGAAACAGTACAGTTGGCGGCTCAGGCCAAATCTATTGTGATAGAGTCAATGCTCGATGCCCATGTCGGCTTGGTTTTGGGAGATACGACGCGATTACAGCAAGTGGTTTGGAATCTCCTCTCCAATGCGATCAAGTTTACGCCGGAACGAGGACGAGTCGAGATCCGGCTGGAGCAAATGGCTAGCCAGGTCCAGATTACGGTGAGTGACACCGGTATTGGTATTTCCTCCAACTTTTTACCGCATGTGTTCGATTACTTCCGGCAATCGGACAGTGCTACCACACGCCGCTTTGGGGGCCTGGGATTAGGGTTGGCGATTGTACGTCAATTGGTGGAAGCTCATGGTGGAACGGTATGGGCAGAAAGCCCCGGCGAGGGCCAGGGAGCAACGTTTACGGTCAGGTTGCCGCTAACGCTGGGTCAAGAAAGCTGGCAGCAAGACGTCCAGGGTTCAGGAGAGCCATTCAATTTACAAGGCATTCGCATCTTATTGATTGATAACGAGCTAGATGCCTTGGAGTATTCGGCGTTTGTGCTGGAGCAAGCAGGAGCAACTGTCATCTCAGCGACGTCTGCGACTGAAGCGTTGGAGTTATTTGCCCAAACTCAACCCAATGTGCTGGTGAGTGATATTGGGATGCCCGATCAGGATGGCTATATGCTGATACAGCAGGTGCGATCGCTCCCGCCCGAACAGGGAGGACAGGTTCCGGCGATCGCCCTCACCGCTTATGCGGGGGAGAATAACCGTCAACAGGCGATCACGGCAGGGTTTCAGCGGCATCTTGCCAAACCTGTTAGCCCGGAAGTATTCGTTGAGACGGTTGTTGCTCTGGTTAAGCCAAACCAATTTCCATAATCTCAGCTTGCTGCAAACTGAAATGCCTATCAGCAATTTTCAGTATGGGCATCAAAGCCAAGAGTTCACGCCCTACGGGCGTGAACTCTTGGCTTTGATGCCCGAAGACCGCGCGCCAAAAGCGCGCGGTCTTCGGGCCTGATTTCAAAATGAGAATTGCTGAGTGCCTATTTTTTTGTGCGCTTGGCGTATGCAAAAATAGTAAGCTCAAACCTTTGTAGGGGAGGTTGCATGTATCACATGCAACCTCCCCTACAAGGATTCTTGAATGCGTAGGTCTTACAGAGCTTTGCACATTGATTCAGTATGGTGGTGTGGGGGACGAAGTGCCCCACACCACCATACTGAATACACTTGCACATTGCTATAAAACGGTATTAGACTCGGCAAAGCTTTTGAATCATCAGTTTCAACTGTTGTCCATCCTCCAGATAAGACACATACGCATGATCACCCAGGTGAACATCCTGTCCTTCAAGATCTGCACCGTACTGCTCAGCGATGATCAAAATGGGCGTGAGGCCGTCTAGATCCGTGTACTGACGAATGTTTCGACCGATCGCCATCACTTCATCAAGCGATTGCTCTGTTTGATTCAGCAAAATCAAGTTAAAACGTTCTTGTCCTCCTCGTAGGCGTTGTATGGCATCCGTTTCGTCGATAGCAACGATGACTTGATAGCCCCAACGTTGCAGGTTATCCTTCAGCAGCGGGCGCGTGTCGTCATCCGGTTCAACGACGAAAATACGAGATGATGGTATACGTGGCGAGTTCATAGTTTCAGGTCAGCAGCGCAGTGTATTGTCAGGCAGGGTGCGTTTCACTTCGACGGTCGGTTGTTATGGAGAGGGCGCAGACCCCCTTCATAACAACCGACCACAAGCTTAGACCACTACTGTAAGACACAATGGGTTACCCTTTGTTATTTCCAAGCAAGCGATCATACTCTGCTCGGATTCGATGAAAGCATTCACAGGCTGAAGCTTCTAGTCCTGCCTGATTGAGAATCTTGATGTCTCCCCGACAATATTGAATCAGTTTACGCTCCTGCAACTTCTGGGCCGTTTGTGTCACCCCGGCTCGCCGCACCCCCAGCATGGTGGACATAAACTCCTGAGTTAGAGGCAGATGATCCGATTGAAGTCGGTCTTGCGCTTCAAGCAGCCAGCGTGGCAGACGTTGCTCTAGTGTGTGAAGCGAGTTGCATGCGGCTATTTGAGAGACTTGCGCCAGAAACGCTTGCGTGTAGCGTAACAACACATCATGCAGCTCCTCATTGCTCCGGAACTCCTGCCGCATGATCTGGGCATCAATTCTCATAGCTCTGCCTGCAGCCTGGACAGAGTGCTCTGTTTGGTCCATGACATGGTTGCCCAGGATAGCTGTAATCCCCAGCAGTTCCCGGTTGCCCACCATTCCCACCTCGGCTGTGGCACCATCTTGCATGGTCAGGGTGACAGAAAAAAGGCAATCGATTGGGAAATAGAGGTAAACCAGAGCATCACCAGGGCTATGGAGAATCGCACCCTGCTTAAAATCAAGCAGAGTAAGATGGGGAGCAAGGCGATCGCGCGATTCCTGAGAGAGCGCAGCCAATATTCGATTGCCGGGCATCATAAGAGCTTCCACGTTTTTGAGAGAGGCCCTCCATAGAACAAATCTCAAAATGAGTTAAGTGTCGTTTCCCAGTAAGCGGTCATATTCTGCTTTGATTCGTTTAAAGCATTCACAGGCTGACGCTTCTAACCCAGCCTGGTTGAGAATCTGGACATTTCCCCGACGATACTGGATCAGTTTTCGTTCTTGTAGCTTTTGAGCCGCTTGCGTGACGCCTGCCCGCCGCACCCCCAGCATGGTTGCGATAAATTCCTGGGTTAGAGCCAAATGATTAGAATGAACCCGCTCTTGAGTTTCTAGTAACCAGTGTGGCAGACGTTGTTCTAGCGTGTGGAGGGAGTTGCAAGCTGCCGTTTGAGTAACTTGTGCCAAGAATGCCTGCGTATATCGTAACATTACATCATGTAATTCACCATGACGCTCAAACTCCTGCCGCACGATCCGGGCATCAATTTTCATTGCTCTGCCTGCAACCTGGACGACGTATTCGGTTTGGGTCGTTGCACTACCACCTAGGATGGCATTGATCCCCAGCACTTCCCGGTTGCCGACCATGCCAACTTCCGCGGTTGACCCGTCTTGCATGGTCAGGGTGATCGAGATGAGGCAGTTAATCGGAAAATAAACATAGACTAACGGCTCTCCCGGTCGGTGGAGAACGAGGCCTTGTTCCAGGTTGACATGAACAAGGTGAGGCTCAAGTCTCTGGAGTACAGCAGGAGACAGGCTAGCCAGTATTTGATTTTCAGCAGTCATACGAGCCTCAGAAAAATAACTAGAGAGGCTCTTCGTAGAACACATCTCACGGCCCCAAGTCTAATAAGAAGTAAGAATACGTTTACTAATAAGGGCTCATCGCCAATTCTTGAGTCTGCCTGGTCAGGCAAGCGACTGTTTCAAGTAATTCGTCAATATTGAAGGGTTTAGACAAGTGACGACAAAACCCAGCAGCGAGGGCCTGGTCACGCTCGCTCTTGTTGGCACATACCGTCAGGGCGATCGCCGGGATCGGAGTACCACGTTCGGTTTCAAGAGCTTTCACCTTGCTCATGAGGGAATATCCATCTTCGCCGGGTAAGACAAGCTCACTGATGAGAAGATCAGGGCAGCTTTTTTGCATAATTTCAAGGCAGTCGCTGGCGCAAGTTGCTGCGATCGCCTCAACTCCATACCCTTCAAGCAGAACTGTCAGTAACTCGCTGGAATCAGCGTTACCGTCTACCACAAGCACCCGCAGACCTTTCCTCAATGAGGTTGAATTGTACATATCAGGAAAAGCCCTCCATACGAAGACAACACAATGGAGGTAGATAAAGATCTACGTTCCTGCACATTTAAGGACAGACGATCCATTCTGACCTTTTCACCATAAGTCGGTCTTAAGACTGAGGTCGGTACGGTTACGTACCTTGGACACAAAATATAGCTGCATCTATTGCCAAACTTCTTCTGCATGAATCAATGCGCGGCTTTGCCGGACAACGATTGATGCGGGAAGTTTGATGAAGAGATGTTGGGTGGAAGACTACAAACTCCCTTTCAACAGTAACACCACCTGAGGTCGGGTTAGGGGCTTTTTCGAGGGGCATGCATTGCATGCCCCTCGAAAAAGCCCCTTTTGGCTTATTTCAGATTGAGGTGAATACCCTATGGGACCGGACAGAGCAGGTATAGTAGCTCCTTCAGCTGTTGCCCATCCTCCAGGTAGGCGACATACTCGTAGTCTCCCATCTGAACATCCTGTCCTTCCAAGTCGTCTCCATAGCACTCTGCCATCACGACAACCGGGATGGAAGGTGGCAACCCTGCATGCTGACAGATATCCCGTCCTATGGCTACAAGTTCTGCAACGGAGTGTCCAACTTGATTCATGAGCAGAAGATCAAACGGTTCGCCTTTTCCCTGGACACGTTGCATGGCGTCCGTTTCACTCAGTGCCACAATTAAGGTGTACCCCCAACTGTGAAGGTTATCCATGAGAGAGGGACGCACTTTGTCATCTGGCTCCACCAGCAGAATAGTGGGTTGTATTAGCGCATCCTCGATCATTTCCCGTTTCATTCTCTTCTAAAGGGCATTAAAAAGATTGTTTGTCCTGTGTCACGCACGAAAAACAGTCTTTTCAGCTAAAGCTTAAGCACGTTTAGGATACTTTCTTATCCGGGGCTCCCAGCAAACGCTTATATTCATCTTTAACGGTATGAAAACACTCACAGGCAAAGGCTTCTAACCCAGGTTGATCCAAAATATGGATGTGGCCCCGATTGTAGTGAATTAACTTCCTCTCCTGAAGCTTTTGAGCTGTTTGAGTGACTCCAGCACGGCGTACCCCTAGCATGTCAGCCATAAACTCTTGCGTCAGTTCCAGTTCGTCTGTCTCAACCCGACTATGCACCTCCAACAGCCAGCGAGCTAACCGCTGATCTATCTTATGGAGACTATTGCAGGCCGTGGTTTGTGAAATTTGAGCCAGCAGGGCCTGGGTGTAGCGCAGCATTACAGCGCGTAGTTCCTTATTATGATCGAACTCTTCCCGCAGGATCTGAGCATCGATCTTCATAGCGCTACCTGGAATTTGCACAATGTAGGTCGTTTGGGTGGTTTCCCTGCCCCCCATAAAGGCATTCACACCAATGACTTCTTGTTTACCCACTAGCCCTGTTTCAGCTGTTGTGCCATCTCGCATCGTAATGGTGATTGACAGAACACAATCGAGCGGAAAATAAAGGTTTTCAATCTCATCCCCTGGATTGTGCAGACGCTCGCCGCGCTCCAAGGAAATCCGTTTCAGGGCTGGCCTGAGCTTTTCAGACAGGTTTGGAGGAAAGGCATTAAGCAAGTCATTCTGGGGAGCCATAGCACGGATTGCAAGCTATGGCCGCAGTCTACCGGATAATACGTAAAAGGGTCTCATACACAAGTCATAAAGTTACTCAAGTCTAGGGTGTACTTTCAAAGCCCCGTTTCTGAGTGGAGTTAGGGTAGGGGATGTAGAACTGCAGTTCTACATCCCCTACCCTAACTCCACTCAGAATTACCTCAAAGCTTTTCGGAAAGGCGGTTTCACGCATCGCTTGAGCGCTCTTATGTACGGAACAGGACAGACCGCTTCATTGAATAACGTCTATTTATAGAGAAGGGAATTGATTGGGTTAAGTAGGTGTCTGGCTGAGTTCTGTTTCATGCTTGATTTCCCTTCTGCTAATACTTCTACACCATTGCTAGAAGCCACTGAATTAGAGCATTTGCTAGGTCATCTCAAGCAAGCCTCGCAAATTGACCTGACGGGCTATAAGCGTTCTAGCCTCCTGCGGCGAACTCAAATGCGGATGCAGCGCATTGGCGTGAAGAATTATCAGAACTATCTTGATCACTTGCAGCAGCAACCGGATGAAGTTCAGCATCTTTTAGATACTATTCTGATTAACTACACGTATTTCTTTCGGGACCCCTTTGTTTGGAATTACTTAGCCAATCACCTCATTCCGCAGATTGTTGCGAATAAAGCACCAGATCAGCTAATCCGGGTTTGGAGTGCAGGGTGTGCGTCCGGCGAGGAGACGTATTCGCTGGCAATGATGCTAATAGAAATACTGGGGGTAGAACAATTTCAGCAACGGGTACGAATTTGGGGAACTGATGCGGATCCAGATGCTATTCTGCAAGCCCGTCAGGGTTACTATCTGGATCACGGGATAGAAGCAGTTCCGGAAGTTCTAAGAGAGAAGTATTTTGAGCGTAGGGGCGATCGCCACTACTGGCGGTCAGATTTCCGTCGCTCTATTACCTTTCAGCTCCACAACTTAATTCAAGAACCTCCCCTACCCAACATTGATTTGCTCGTCTGCCGCAATACACTTATGTATTTCACGCCGGAAACCCAACTCCGGACACTGATTCGCTTTCATTTCGGTTTGGAGCAGAGCGGTTATCTTCTGTTGGGACAGTCGGAGAACCTGGTAACGTGTTCTCACGCTGCGTTATTTACCTCAATTGATAAGCAAGTCAACGTATTTACAAAAGTGCTAGATGCTCATCGGGATAGACGTTTACTCCCCTTGGCTTTTACTCCTTTAAGTCTGTAGTCATATTTCAAACCTGCGGATATATGGAAAAGGCGCACGAAGTGCGCCTTTTCCATATATCCATAGACCCAGATTGAATAGCCTGAGTTCGGGTTAAGGACGTTTTCAAGTGCCGCGCAACGCGCGGCACTTGAGGTGCTCATTTTGGCGTGCGCGAAGCGCACGCCAAAATGAGCACCTCAGCTTATCCCAAACTGAGGTTGAATACTGACTGCAAAGGTGATTTAGAGAATGGCAGACCTGCAGTCGGCAATCCAAAGACACGAAGTTCTGTCGGGCGGCTACAGTGTTGATATTCTCTTCGGGCAGCATCCTTTATGAAATACATCCGGCTGGGCAGCACTGGACTGAAGGTTTCCCGCATTTGCTTAGGGACGATGACCTATGGCAACCCCAAATGGCGCGAATGGGTTTTGTCAGAAGATGAAAGCCGACCTTTTATTGTGCGATCGCTAGAAGCTGGCATCAATTTCTTTGACACGGCAGACATCTATTCTAAAGGTGAGAGTGAAGCCGTTCTAGGACGCGCGCTAAAGGATTTTGCCAAACGCGAGCAAGTGGTGATCGCAACGAAGGTCTTTAACCGCATGAGTAATGACCCAAATGATCGCGGCCTATCGCGCAAACATATCTTTGATAGTATCGATGCTTCTTTGCAACGGTTACAAACCGATTATGTAGACCTCTACCAGATTCATCGTTGGGATAATGAAACGCCTATTGCGGAAACGCTGGAAGCTCTACACGATCTGGTGAAAGCAGGCAAAGTCCGATATATCGGAGCATCCAGCATGTATGCCTGGCAATTTGCGAAAGCGTTGTATCTGGCAGATTTGCACGGCTGGACTCGCTTTGTTTCAATGCAAAATCACTACAACCTGGTCTACCGGGAGGAAGAACGAGAGATGCTGCCACTGTGCCGGGAAGAAGGGATTGGAGTAATTCCCTGGAGCCCACTGGCACGAGGATTTTTGGCAGGCAATCGGCAGAAGGAAACCAAGGGAGACACCGTTCGAGCAAAGACCGATGATTTTGCCCATCAGCTTTACTATCAAGATTCTGATTTTCAGGTTGTCGATCGCGTGGTTGAGCTAGCCCAACAGCGTGGCGTGGCTCCCGCTCAAATTGCTCTAGCATGGCTGCTCCATCAACCTACAGTCACGGCTCCTATTATCGGAGCGAGCAAGATGAATCACTTAGAAGATGCCTTGTCAGCCTTGAAAATTGAGTTAACTGAAGCAGAATGTCAACGGCTAGAGGAGCCATACCAACCCCATCCGGTGTTGGGGCATCGCTGATTTCTGGCTTATTTCTGCTAAAGAAAGACATTAATGTAGTGATGCGGTGTAACGTACCGCATTACTGCATAGTATGGTTCTTTAATGAGAGATTACAGTATTGTGGCGATCGCTCTACCCACGCACTCAAAGCAGCCTTTCTAAAGCAATTGGGTGAGTTGAAGCCGCGAAACTCACAACTTCAGTTCACCGCGACAGATTGCCAATCTGGAACTGGTTTCAACTGCTTTCGACGAGTTTTACCGCTTTCGGTCGATTTTGACTCGTTTATTAGGGTCTTGCTTGTGAACCCAGGCTAAGAATTTTTGCAGCTGCGGGTCTTGTTGTAGCTTTTTCAGCGTGTTTAAGTGCAACGCCAAGTGGGAATTGTCGTAAAAAGTATGGATTTGACGGTGGCAGGCAGCGCAGATTTGAATGGTAGGGCTAGGGTCGAGACCCTTACGTTTGGTCTTTTGACGGGGAATCAGGTGGTGCTCTGTGAGAGTAGGCATCTCTCGGTGGCAGAGTTCGCAGGCTTGCGGCATCGCTTAGAAATAGGTAAGTAAGGGAATAAGTTTAAATAGATGAGGCAGTTTAGAATAAACGCTCATTCTTTATTGAATAGTGGTTATTTGTCCCTAAAAGTCTAAACCGTTGAATTTATCAATTCTAGAAAATGAGACACTCCATTCGTTTTTTCATTTCCTACACCAAATTTTTTAAGCACGCACTAAGTTATTCCTTTGGGATGAATCTTTTCTAAAGCGAATAGATTACGGATATTGTGTGTAAATATTGGGCGGAGGCTCGCATACACTAAAAGTAACAGCAACTGACCCAGAGGTTAATTCTGGCACAGAAAAATCATATTTCTATTGTTAACATCATGTGGGATAACAGTTTCCAAATCGATTTAAGAGTTTTGTAAAAGCTGTTACAAAGTAAGAGATGAATTGTCTGTAAAAACTAAATTTGCTCTCAATAATCCTATTGATAGATGGATGCCTGAAATGGAACAGTTGGTGACCTCAAATGCAGACCGTAATTCCGCTCCTCACCGCGTTGTGATTGTTGGAGGTGGATTTGGTGGCTTATATGCTGCTAAGGCACTGGGGCGTTCTAAGCAGATTGAGATTACGTTGATCGACAAACGCAACTTCCATCTTTTTCAACCGTTACTTTACCAGGTTGCCACAGGAAAACTTGCACCTGGAGACATTTCATCTCCCCTACGGGCGATCCTCAGCCATTATCGGAATGTCAAAGTGCTGATGGACGAAGTAATAGACATTAAACCTGAGCAGCATCAGGTCGTTTTACCAACCAGAACCTTGCCTTATGACACCTTAATTGTCGCAACAGGTGTCAGTCACCATTATTTTGGTCAGGATCAATGGGCAGAGGTAGCACCTGGGCTCAAGACCGTTGAAGATGCGATCGAAATGCGGCGACGGATTTTTCGAGCATTTGAGTTTGCTGAAAAAGAAACTGACCCAGAAAAGCGTCAGGCCTGGTTAACATTTGTCGTCGTGGGGGCGGGTCCTACCGGTGTAGAGCTAGCTGGAGCCTTGGGAGATTTAGCGCACCACGCGTTAAAACATGACTTTCGCAGCATTGATACAAGGGAAACTCGAATCTTCCTGCTGGAAGGTGTTGATCGGGTTTTACCGCCTTACCCACCTGATCTTTCAGCCGTTGCTGCAAAATCTTTAGAAGATTTGGGAGTTACGGTTCAAACTCAGTCTTTGGTCACAGGAATTACAGAGGATGCGGTTACGGTTCGCCAGGGCGAACAAACGGAAACAATCCCAACAAAAACAGTGCTCTGGGCCGCAGGTGTTCGCGCTTCAGGTATGGGTAAAGTGTTAGCCGAGCGGGCAGGTGCAACGCTCGATCGCGTAGGACGAGTGATCGTCAATCCTGATTTAAGCGTGCCAGGACAACCTGATATTTTTGTGGTCGGTGATTTGGCCAATTACGCTCATCAGGGTGACCAACCTTTACCGGGGATAGCCCCTGTCGCTATGCAGGAGGGTGCTTATGTTGCTAAGTTGATTCGGCGTCGTTTGCGAGGGCAAGAACCCCTTCCCTTCCACTATTCTAATGTCGGTAGCTTAGCGGTGATTGGGCAGAATGCTGCTGTGGTTAACCTGGGCTGGTTAAAACTCTCTGGGTTTATAGCTTGGCTAATTTGGGTATTTGCCCACATTTACTACTTAATTGAGTTTGACAATAAGTTAATTGTCATGATCCAGTGGTTCTGGAATTACTTCAGCCGTAAAGGGGGCTCCCGCCTAATTACGCAGGAGGAAGTCACATTGGTTCATTCGGAGTGATGGGTTTTTCTGCCGCTTGACAGCAGGAAAATTACGCTTCTGAGCTTCCTATGCTGTTTTGCCTGACATGCGCGATCGCAGATCTGGACGTATATGTAATCGATCACGCCATATTGAAGGGGCAGCACCGCAAGGAGTCTGCCTGGTTTAGTGTGAGTGATTCGTTACCGCTGATTTCGGCCAGTGCAGAATGGGTTGCCCGTGCTACGATCGCTGCTCTCCGGCGAGGCGATGCGGAAGTGATTGTGCCGTCTGATGGGGCAGAACAGTAATGGGTTGCCGCAGCTCCCAAATGACTGACGATTGGGTGAAAGGTGATTTTGATAATAAAGCACGCCCCAGTATTTCTGCCTGGTTAAATACCCATCCGGCAGTCAAGTGGGGAGCGATCGCCATGCTAGATGTCGTCGCATTGAGTGCGACGCAACTTCTTTAACCTCCATTGGAAGCAAGTGAACTATCCGGGTAATTGCCTTCGCAAGCGGCTAGGGTGCATGTTGAATGGCGTGGGGTGCTTCGCATCCCACACCATTTAATGTAGATTGATTTCTGCTGTGCAGTGCTAGGACGAAAAGCCTTCAAATGTGATGAATAATGGGCTTGTCCAAACTTTTGAATCATCAACCTGGCGACCTGATAGATAGATAGGGACAAAGCCATGGGGCCGAGATTGTGGCTCCAGAGTAAACTGGCCGCTGACATCGCGGGGCATTGGCTCGTTACTCACACGCTCTGCTGCCACAAAGAGTTCTGCACCACCCAATTCCTGGCGCAGGCTCCCTTGTGTCAGCAATTCCTGTCCCGTAAATTCCCAGGTGAATTCCGGACAGTGGATATAGGGATTTGGCTTCAGCGGGCTACCCACCTTCGTATAGCTGCCAATTTGGAGATGCAGGTGAAAACGCGCGTGGAGCAAATCTGATAGTTCTAATTCAATCGCATCGCTATCTCCGTAAGTATCTGAACGGAACTCCAGTTTTAACGGGCTGGCTCGTCTCACATATTCCTCTGGATGCTCCAGCCCGTAGGCTTGGTAGCTTTGCACAAGAGTATTGGAGTACTCTAAGACACCGTGCCATTCTGCCCAACGATAGCGGTCTTTAATCCGCGCACCGCCCCAGCGAAGCCGAATGCGGTTGGGCGAGTAGCCTGACTCTGCTTGAAGATTTCGGCTCCACAGCAAGCCTGTATCGGTATACGCGGCGATTTCATCCCAACCGCTACTGCCTAGAAATCGATACTGAATGTCGACAGAACCGGATGCTGTAAACTCATCCCCTTGAATATGGGAACCAGACCAGAGCAACCCAACCAGGCGATCGCCCGTCGTCGCCCAGGTATGTCGGGAACGTAGGGCCTGATTGACGGCAGATTTTGTCAGAGATGGAGCAATCACCCCCGTTAGTCCTCCGTTCACACCAAACACAGCCGTACCAGGCACACCGCCCCCACATCGTCCTCGATGTTCATCCCCGTTGGCAGACACCCCAACCTTATAACCCCGACGAATCGCATCTTGATAAAACCAGGGGAAATGCCCCCATGCAGAACCAATCTCAATCAACCTTTCTAAACGGGGATGATGCCAGTCCAGAATGGCGCGACGTCCGCCCACGTGGGGAATGAGCAAATGTTGGTCGGGATCATGAATATAAGCTGCAAATAACCGATCCACAGGCCAGGCACCGGGGACTAACTCCTGCCCTTTCATATCCTCATTCCACTCAAACGATCGCACCTGCCTCCCCTGCTCATCGTGAGGGAATTTCACATCATTGCCCAGGAAGATGACGTTGCGATCGCCCCCCGCCGCTGAATTTCCGCACCACTCTGTGCCGGGATAGCAGAGAAATTGGCCTTCCTCGGTAATCTCCCGGCATTGTTTAACATCATCCTGCCAGCGTTCCTTTGTGATGTTAAAGTCATTCGCGGTGTAACCCAGAATGTCTAATCCCGCAACATCTCGGCCGTAGGCAAAGTTGTATTCTGTACTATTGGTTCCAACCGTGTTGTTGGAATGCACATGCAGATCCGCAAAAAACGCCCGTGGGTAATCCAGATCAAGTTCGACAGTGACGGGTGTGAGATGGCTTTGCAAATCACTTCCCACCAGGGTTGCCTGGAATAATGTTTCTGCGATCGTGTCCAGAGTTAGGTCTGTTTTGGTCACGGCCCATCCCTGTTCGGGTAGGGTAAGCGATCGCTCAACAACCGCTCCAGAAGCGCTCTTTTGGGCTAACTTCAGAGTTTGGCCCAGGTTCCAGCAGGTATTGCCCCAACGGTCTTCGGCTCGAATTCTCAAGGGGAAAGATGTTCCCGCCTTCACCAAGCGAGGGCTAACAATCGTCAGTTTCTCAGGCGCACCCGGAACAATATCCAGCACTACATCTCCGGGAATGGCGGCAAAGCGAGACGTGCCAACGGGGTCAATGTAAGCCCGAAATCGGAACCCCTCTTCCACAAAGGTTTGGATGCGAGTTCCTGGGCCTCCAGCACGGCGATCGCCTAGACGAATGAGAATGCGATCGCCCGGTTTTAGATAACCATCGACAATATCGACAATGATCGCCTTCTGGAAAGGACGTTCATGCCCCTTCTGGTCAAAACGAACCTTGAGGGACTGTACCGTTGCTGGGCTTTCCCCGGGCAGAGTGGGCCGTGCCTGATACTCTGCCGATAAATAGTTGGCCGCCGCTGGGTCTTCTGTTTGAAACAACCCCCAGTCGGAATAGAACTTGAAGGTCACTTTAATCCAGGCACCATCGGCAATACCAGAAGCGCCAACTTCATAGTCAAGGAGAATTTCTTGCCAGCTCCCCGCTTCAAGGGTGTGAGCAGAACAGCGCAACTGCCCCAGAAAAGGGAGTGTGCTGACGTACTCCAAATATCCCTGGGGGTGAGCATAGTCTCCCAGGCAGTTTAGGGTTTCGTCCACAGTATTGATCCTCAGGTGAGATTAGTGTTTGGATGACGTTTTTACTTTGTCAGTCATCCGTAAGAGTTCTTGAACAAAAAGGGTCAGCAATGCCAGAAGTGCAAGCAGCGAAGCACAGGCAAAGGCCGCAACCGTTTGATACTCGGTATAAACCTGTTCAATGTGTAGTGTGAGCGTATTGGTTTCCCCAATTAACTTCCCGGAGATAACAGAAACCGCTCCAAATTCCCCGATCGCCCGAGACGTACAGAGAATGACTCCATAAAACACAGCCCAACGGATCGAAGGAAAGGTAACACGCCAAAAGGTCTGCCAGGCATTGGCTCCCAGGGTTTGCGCGGCTTCTTCCGCTTCTATACCCATGGCTTGAAAAACAGGTAACACTTCCCGCGCCACAAAAGGTAACGTCACAAATAACGTTGTGAGTATCATCCCAGGTAACGCAAAAATTACTTTTAGGTTGATAGCTTCAACCCAGCTTCCAAAAAGACCAACTGTAGGGCTGTAAAGCAGGATAAACATTAACCCCACGACCACTGGTGAAATGGCAAGGGGTAGATCCAGCAATCCAATCAACAACACCTTTCCTGGGAATGGGTAGCGTGCCAGAATCCAGGCGATCGCAATCCCAAAAAAGGTGTTGATGGGAACTGAGGCAAGCGCAATAGTTAGTGTGAGGGCGATCGCATGTTGTGCCTCAGGCGTTGTAATACCTTGCCAATAAGCTGTCACACCACTGGCAAAGGCCTGATAAAACACCGTTAGCAGGGGAAAGAGAACGACGATGGCTAAAAAAGACAATCCCAAGCTAATCAGCAGGTAACGCCCCCAGGGAATCTGGGGTAAGCGCAGAGTGATCTGCCTGGTTTGCGACAACTTAATGGTCATATCGTCGAGTCCACCATTGCAGCAGATTTGTACAGACCAGAATGACGAGTGAAACAAGCAGCAGCACAATGGCAATGCCCGTTGCTCCACTGTAGTCATACTCCTCTAAACGACGATAGATATAAACTGAACTGATCATCGTTTCGTAAGGAATATTGCCCGAAATTAATACAACGACTCCATACTCACCAACTCCCCGCGCAAAGGCCAGCGTAAAGCCTGTGAGAATTGCCGGAAGCAATTGGGGGAAGATGACCCGGCAGAAAACTTGGCGATCGCTGGCTCCTAACGTATGGGCGGCCTCCTCCACTTCGGGCTCAATGTCCATCAGAACGGGCTGTACAGTCCGTACCACAAAAGGTAGCGTCACGAAAACCTTAGCAAACACCACCCCTATGACAGATGAGGTCAAATTAATGGGTTGAACCCCTAATTGTTGCAGCCCATCCCCCAGAGCTGTTCCCGGATTCAGGTATTGCCCCAATATGCCATCTGGCCCATACAGAGAGAGCAGCGCAATTCCCGCCACTACCGCAGGCATGGCAAAGGGCAAATCAATCAACCCATCCGCAAACCGTTTACCCGGAAACTCATAGCGCACCAGAATCCAGGCAAGAATGACCCCAAACACGCTGTTGATCAGGGCAGCGAGAATAGCTGCTGAGAAAGATAACGTGTAGGCATCGATAGCAACGGGGGCCGTAATGACTTGCCACAACTCCTGCCAGGGACGCTTAGACGCTTGTAGAAAAATAACGCCTAACGGTAATAGCAGAATAAAGCTGAGGTAAGTGAGTACCAGCCCCGAAAATAATGCTCGACCTGCAATTTTGGGTGCAGATGTTGTGCGCATCATCATGTTACGGTTTGTTGGCGGCTTGAGCGGCGTCAAACAATCCCCCATCAGCAAACAATTTTGCGTTGACGGCTGACCATCCACCAAAGTCTGCAACAGTGTAGAGCTTATCTACTGGCTTATATTGACTAGACTTTGTCGCAGCAGCCTGCGAATCGATGGGGCGGTAGCCAGCCTGGGCAAAGATTTCTTGCCCTTTTGGGCTGAATAAGAACTGGGTAAAGGCCTCCGCAACTTCCCGAGTGCCGTTCTTATCAACCACTTTGTCGATAATAGTTACGGGGAAATCAACCTGAATATTCTGGGTTGGAACAACATAGGGATAATCATCTGGAATAGCATCATTTGTGAAAATGATTTCGTTTTCAAAAGTGACTAGAACATCACCAATCTGGTTCTTCACAAATGCGTCAGTGGCTTCCCGCCCACTGCTTACGAGTGTTTTGATATTCTTTGCGAAGCCAGCTAAATATTCGTTTGCAGCGGCTTCACCTTCTGCCTTTTCTACGGCACCGTAGCCCGCTAAAATTCCCCACCGGGCATTTCCGGATGTTTGAGGATTAATCGCTACAATCGATACGCCATCTTTAGCCAGGTCTTTCCAGCTGTTGATCTGCTTTGGATTACCAGGGCGTGTAACCAGGACCATGACCGTGCTGGCAGGAGAAGCCTGATTGGGTAAGCGCTTGCTCCAATCGGCTGAAACAAACCCTTTTTCAACCAGTGGGTCAACGTTACTCTGAATGTTCTGGGCGAGAATGTCAGCTTCTAACCCCCCTAAAACAGCACGGGTTTGAGCTCCCGAAGCTCCGTAAGATTCCTTGAATGTTACCTTTTGACCCGTTTTCTCTTGCCACTCCGTCTGAAATGCTGGAATGATCTTCGAGTAGAGCGGTTTTGCTACTCCATAGGACACCAGTGTTAACTCAACAGCGGCCGGCGCACCCGTAGTCTGGGGCTCAGATGATGTATTTTGTTCGGCCTGTTCAGACTGCTGAGATTGTGTACAAGCAGTCACTAAAAGACCTGCTGTAAACAGTGAAGCATACAGCACAGAGCGCCTTTTCATAATGATCCTGTCGATGAAGAAAGTTTTAGAGGTTCTCATGTGTATCACATTTAAACCTGCTTGAAACAAGATACACCGAAAACCCTACCGACAAACGTGTGTTTTGAAATATTTTAAGGTTATTGGGCGTGTGGCTGCTGTATCTGAAACTTCCCGAAAGATGAAAAATCACGAGGGCCAGGAGAAGGTGGCACTCGAAAACTCTCCCCTTTTTTAAGTAGAAATTTGGGGAGAAGTTTCAAATTGTTTGTGACAAAGAGTTGCTGAAAAGCTCTTCACGAAGGGCTTTTTTCAGAAAGCTAGGCTTTCGACTTCTTCAATTGTTAGCCAAATTACATCTGTAGCTCGCATGGAGTATGGCACGGATGGAATTCGATTTCAAGTGTTTTGGCAAAAAATGGCGGGTTTTATGAGGTAATGCTGACTTAGACTTAATTTGTCGTCAGATAAAAGAGTAAAACTGGTTAATATAAAGCGTGGAAGGCGATCGCGCCAATTCACGATGCTTGGATCGAGATAAATCTAAAAAGAACCTTAAGCGGTACGATTAATGAGTTCGCTCGGTTTAAACTTTTACTTATATCAAACGGGGCGAGTTCTATAAAAGCCCTGACTATAAGCCGGCCTGTGTTCGGTCTAATGCCTGCCAACTTTTTGAGGCAGGCATTTTGCCGTTGTGAACGTGTCCTCAACTGCGGTCCGTGTTGGTGTTTTAATCTGTGGATAGGGTGTGGTGCCTGCTCCTATATCGTCTCTTCCAAATCTTGGTAGAAGGTTTAACGACAATACCAGCGGACGTTGAACCTGCTGTTTTTGCGACGTTGCCTCAATTCGAATAGCTTGGCTAAGTTCGCTTCTTGCTGGGCTAGCTGAGCGCGAGTCTGCGTTAACTGACCCTGAAGGTTAGAGTCATCCATGTAAGCAACAATTTGGCATTGCTGCACGCGATCGCCCTCCTTCACCAACAACTGTTTCAAATACCCCAATGTCTTCGGGCTTCCGGATAATCGTTTCGGGGGGCCAGTAACCGCGAGATTGCTGAATCCCTTTTCATCTCAGAACGAACCTTAAAAACCATATCACGCATATCTTGAGCCCGTTGAATGTGCGCGATCGCCCCCAAGCCGCCATGTTTGCCAGCACCTTTCTGCCGCTACTGGGTAACAGTTAGAGAACTCAATCCCAATCCTTTGTGGGTCCAGTGAATTAGCAGCGGGAGGGTAAGAGGGGGCGCGATCGCTATGCTCTTCGTCTACTTTCCGGTTGTTTGAGGTGTAGAGCGGGGTTTTGCACTTTTGCCTTTGACATCGTGCTCAATGACAATTTGTTCCACCCTCCAACCGCTACTGTTGAGGAGCACAGTCATTCTCGTGGGCGAGTTAACCAGGTACTTCTGCGGCTCAACTCAGTTCTCGTAAGGCGGTGTCTTCTGCAAGGGTTAACTCGACTTGCAACGGAGCAGGCATTTTATGGCAGGGGTGATTAATGCTCTAACTATTTTATATCTTTCTATGACGACCTACTTACTAAGATTAGGTACAGCAGCAATTCTCAGCATGGGCATCAAAGCCAAGAGTTCACGCCCTACGGGCGTGAACTCTTGGCTTTGATGCCCGAAAACCGCGCGCCAAAGGCGCGCGGTTTTCGGGCCTGATTTCAAAATGAGAATTGCTGTACTTAATCTGATGGAAAACGCTGTAGTTTTCAGAGATTTGATAGAAGCTAAAGCAATCTGGATCTCGATATTAAGACCTTCAAGGCATCTGCCAATCTCTCATAATGCTCAAAAGAATTATAGATTTGAGCAGAAATTCTTAAGAGCTTTTGGGATGGTTCTGGCCAGTCCATTATAGGAACTTCGATGTGGAATTCTCTAAATAATATCTCTTGCAAAGAAATAGTCTTTTCATTAAAAGCATAAGTATCTGCTAGTTTTGAAGGTAGGGGTATTGAGGCCATTGACCCAATTAACGTGTCTGGAGTTGGTACGGGTATTTCTAAAAAACGACATAGCATTTCTCTGACCTTTAAAGCCAAAGAATGGTTTTTTTGCATTAATTCTGCCCATCCTCCGGGCAGTAAGGAGCCCATAAACTTAATAGCTTCTGGCACACATAAATATGCAGTTGGATCATGAGTGCCAAGCCAATCAAACTCTAGACGAAAACGAGATCGATCTGTTCTGGGTGAATTAGCACCATGGCTAATAGATAGAGGACGCATGATTGTTTGTCTATCAGGTGCGATATAAAGGAATGCTGCACCCTTAGGTGCACACATCCATTTGTGACAATTTCCTGTGTAGTAAGTAGGCTTAATTTCATCAAGTTTTAACGGTAGAAGACCTGGAGCGTGAGCGCCATCGATCAAGCTGTCTATACCCCGTTGTGATAACTCGGCCACAAGTTGCTGAACTGGAAAAATTAATCCGGTCTGACTTGTTACATGATCCATCAATACCAAGCGAGTCTTCTTAGAAATTTTTTCCAAGATGGGTTGGATGATCTGATCACTTGACTCTAAGGGAAATGGAATATCGGCAACGATTAGGTTTACTCCCGATTGACTAGCAATAAAATCAGCAACATTGCGGCAAGCATTATATTCATGGTTTGTCAGCAATAGCTCATCACCGGCCTGAAATTTGATAGAACGCAAAACAGTATTGACCCCTGCTGTTGCATTGGGAACAAACGTCAAATTATCAGGAAGAGTACCGACAAAAGAAGCAAGCTCGCTGACTGCATTATCTAGTAGCCCCTCTAAATCATGGGCAAAAAACTTGACCGGCTCAGCTTCTAAACGCTGACGAATCTCAGTTTGTAAATTAAGAACAGGAATTGGACAAGCTCCAAATGAACCATGATTTAAATAAACGATTTCTGGATCTAGCAACCAATGTTTAGAATACTGGCTAACATCATTTAAAAGATGATTACTAGCAATCTTTTTCATGGTATGAAAGTCTCGTAAAAATATTTCTCAAGAATAATGGCTTTCTTGCGAATGAGCCACGATAACAATTCCAAATGTTTTTGAAAAATAGATGGGTACAGGCTACTTCTCAAAAACATTCTACAAATTATACAGGAATACAATAGTGCCCTTGGTGAATTAACATTTAAAGCAAACTAATTAGGGTTGGCCAACAAACCAGTCAATCAACTTGCGTGCAATACTAATGCTAGGCGGAATGATGGGAAGGTTGTATTTATGAAACCACGCAGCCACTTCTAGCTCCTGAGGGTCAATCTCAATTTCCCCATTTTCATACTCTGCGGTAAAGCCAACCATCAATGAATTGGGAAAGGGCCAGGGCTGTGAACCAAAATAGCACAGGTTCTTGATGGTAATCCCAACTTCTTCGTGCACTTCCCGCTTGATCGTGTCTTCCAAAGATTCTCCAGGTTCAACAAACCCAGCCACTAATCCATACATGCCTGCTGGAAAGTGAGGGGCGCGCGCTAATAAAAGTTCTTCCCCCCTGGCAATGAGCACGATCACCGCTGGCGACAGGCGCGGATAGTTGACTAACCCACAGTTGGGACAACGCTTGGCACGTTCGTCAGGCAGTTGAGTCATGCGAGCTGCACAATGCCCGCAAAACTGATGTGTTCGATCCCACTCTACAATCTGTACCGCACGACCACTCAGCGCAAATAGGTCATCATCGAGTATCCCAGACAACTCCCGCAATCCTTTCAGGATCATACCCTCAGGAATCTGGGCTTCCATGGGCAACTCCGCTGAATAACAGGGTTGGTTATCCAATGTACCGAGAAACTGAATGCGAACAGGTTCTAGTCCAATATCTGCCAGACTCATCAGGGAAGGAATGGGCTCCTGCCGCTGGCTTTGAACCAATAGCTTGCTACCACTAAACGCAAACCACCAACTGGGTTCAGTCTGCTCACTGGGAGGAGTAATACCTGGAGTGAAAATTCGAATCATAGTGGCGATAGTGCACAGTAGGTTAAAATTCAAACAATGAAGTATCCAGCTAACCTTCACTCAGATGACGCCAAGTCACTTCCATCATCAATTTAGGCATGGTTAGCAGACAATTAATAACTGTACTCTGGAAAATGATCTCATCGCCTTTCTGGAGAACTCGTGAAGCCAGAGTATGTCATTGATGGTCGTCGCACGACAACGCTAGAAGCTTTCTATCAAGAGATTGGACAAGTTCTGCTGGGAGGAAAGGCTTGGGACGAGAATTTGGATGCCCTTCCTCTCGTTCTGCGAGGTGATTACGGGCAATTGCCTGAAACGTTTCGGCTTGTGTGGCAAGAGGCCAGCTATGCTCAGTCAGCACTGGGCTATAACGAAACCGTTCGCCAGCTCCTGCAACGGCTACGAGATTGCCCCCCAACAGTCTTAATTAAGACGGCTTGGGCACTCCGGGCAGCACTGCGAGGGCAGGGGCCAACGGTATATGACTGGTTAGTAGAAATTATTCAAAGCCAGCCGAACGTGGAATTGGTACTGAATGAATTGGATGAACTGTGATTAGAGCGCTGCATGGCTAGACTGAGAAACAGTGCGACGCATGCTAGCTACTTTTATCTGGAAGCGATCTGAGGGGGCAACTGTTAGCCCCCGACGCATTGGGCGGATAGGTTTGGCGTTGACCAACGTCATTTCCAGGTTGGATATCAGTTGGAACAGTACCAACTTCATCTCAAACAGTGCAAAAGCCGACCCAATGCAGCGGCGATCGCCCCCACCAAACGGCAGATATTCATAGGGCGAGTATTGCCGTTCCAAAAAACGCTCAGGTCTAAACTGCTTCGGCTCCGGGTAGACGGCATCGCGGTGATGTGCCAGGTAGATAGACGGGATCACCACCGTACCCTCTTCTAACTCGTAGCCTGCAATTTTCATCGGTTGCTTGACTATCCGTGGAAATGCACCGATTGCAATCGGATATAAGCGTAAGGTTTCCTGACAGATGGCGCTCAGGTATGGGAGCCGAGCGATCGCAACTGGATCTGCATCCCCATCTACCCCATCCAGCTCTGCCAGCAGCTTAGCTCGCACGTCCGGCAGGTAGGCGATCCAGTACAAGGCCCACGCTAATGCAGAGGCCGTTGTTTCATGGCCTGCAAACAGCAACGTAATCAGCTCGTCTCGTAACTCGGCATCGCTCAGAGGTTGGCCTTCGGAATCACGGGCTGCCATCAACAACGCCAGGATATCGGTTCGATTGGCATCAGGATAAGCACGGCGCTCAGCGATCTCAGCATAGATCAGCTCATTCACCTGCTGCCGCAGTCGTAGAAAACGTCCCCAGGGGCTCCATTCCCCCCAGTCTTTCTGCAAAATTGGGTAGAACAGAAACATTGCACCCACTGGAGAACCAAACCCATCCAGCATCTGCGTGAGCTTCTGGCGCAACTGCTCATATCGCAGTCCCTCCTGGAGCCCAAACACAGCTTGCAAGATCACCTGTAAGGAAATGGCTTGCATGGCAGGCCGCACTGCAAAGATACTACCCGTATTCCATTGGCTCATTGTTTGAGTCGTAATGGACTGGATCACCTCAGCATAGGAACGCATGCGATCGCCATGGAAAGGCGGCATCAACAGTTGCCGTTGCCGTTGATGCGCTGCCCCTTCTAGCAGTACAATTCCGTGATCCCCTAGCAATTCTCTTAAAATCTGGTTCCCTCTCCCGGCACTTAGTTGCTCTGGTTTCGCCGTAAAAATTGCTTCCAGCGCTTCAGGGCTACTGAAATAAACCAGGGCAGGTTGGAAGTCGGGCTGGGATACGCGGTAATCGTCCCCGTACGCCTGATGGCGCGCTTCTAGGGTCTCAATCGGTTGAAACAGGAAGCGAAAGCCCCATAGACGACGCAGCCATGAAGGAGTTTTTGCAGGGCCGTTTAGCAATCGAGGAGAAGTGTTGACCATAATCCAGCAAATCTACATTTGGGACGTGCTTTAGGGCGATCGCCACCTCCTGAGTGTAGCAGGGCTAATCGCAGTCGGGTATCGAAAGCAAGATGAGTCTGAGTTGAGGAGGTTTCCAGTCATGAAATTACCTTCGTAATGCGGGGAAGTTCTTATCTGGAAATCTCCTAAGGAGATTTCCAGATAAGAACTTCCCCATTATTTGGAAAAAAGGCGCGGCGAAGCCGCGCCTTTTTTCCAAATAATGGGGATATTGTTTCCCAGAAATCTCCTAAGGAATATGCGATCGCCTCAGAGCCCCTGCACGAAATGCCTTCTTAAATGGTCAGGTAAAGCCTCAATTTTGGGATTTGCCCACTCAGGAAGTTCACCACGGCTCATCAGCATATCTACATCCACGTCCTGCCATGCAGCCGCCAGTAGGGGGAGCAATTGAGCTAATTCGTGGGCTGTAATCTTATCGGTCGGAGCAAATCTATACTTTTGTGGGTTTGGTTGTTCTGAGAAAATACCTGAAACCATCATTAAAACTGAGGGAGTATAGGGTTTTCCAATCGTACACAACAGTTCCGAAAAATCCAAATGGTGAATCAATAGACCTCCTGTATGAATCGGTTTTTGGGGGCGTGAATTGTTGAGCGGCGGAGCCGCTCAACAATTCACGCAGAAGGTCTAATATCTACGAAAACCTGTTTTCAAGGTTGTTTTCCATTCGCTTTGCGTTTAGAAAACAACCTTGAAAACAGGCTCTCCAAAACTCATAAAACAACGCCCAAAAAAGCCTTCAAGTCTCCTTCTAGGGGCAGTTTGAACCGTTGATTCGTGCATCTAGTGCATGGAAAATCAACTCTTAGTGGACCTTTTCAAACTGCCTCTCAGGTTGCAGCAATATAGGGCTGAATTAGGTTGGCGATCGCCTCATCCTCAAACTCCTCAGCCAATTGCAAAACCTTATCGGCAAACGCTCTATACCTGACATCACGCTCCTTAAGAAGGTTCGCTTCGGATTGGATATCTATCACATAGCCTGCCTGCGCGGCCCTATACAGATTGGTCAATTCTGCAGAGGATGGAATGGTCATCTCCGTAGAAGCCCCGCTAGCGCTCGGGGTAACCCCTTCATCTGCGTTAGCCTGGTAAGTCCATTGCAGTTGTAAGTGGTGTTCCAGTTGGTCGAGTAGTTCGGCGGCAGAGACGGGTTTGGGAAGGAAGTCGTCATAACCCGCGGCCAGGCTCTGCTGCCGATCAATGTTAGATACGCTGGCTGAAGATGCAATGATCGGCATATGGCGGAATGCTTCAGACTCGCGTAACAGTCGGGTCATCTCAAACCCATTCATAACCGGCATTGCCAGGTCAGCGATGATGAGATCAGGTTGAAACTCTTTGGTTTTATCCAGTCCCTCTTGCCCATTGCTCGCCTCTATCAAACTAAAACCAAGTGGTTCTAGTAGATTGACAACAACAGAACGATTTTCCCAGCGATCGTCAACAATCAAAATCTTACGCTGTTGGCCAACATATCCTTTGATTTTACCAATACTCGTTATGATATTGGATTCGATCCAATCCTCTGCCAATGGGCAAATGATCTCAAATTCAAATACGCTTCCGGCATTCAGTTTACTCTGTACCTGAATGCGGCTATTCATCAGTTCTACAATGGTTTGGCTGATAGCCAGTCCTAAGCCAGTTCCCTCAGTTTGTAGCTTTGCTTTTTCCGTTTGCTCAAAGGGTAGAAAAATCCGCTCCAAATGTTCAGAGGCAATGCCAGTGCCGGTATCCTGTACTATGAAATGAAGTTTTACAGTGGTCGGATCGGTAAAATTGGAGACGGCTTCAACCGCAAACGTAACGCTCCCCCTTGAGGTAAACTTAATCGCGTTACCGAGTAGATTAATCAAAACTTGCCGCAATCGCTTCTCGTCGGTTTTAATGCCAAGGGGCAAGTTCTCTGAAGGTTGATAGATAAACTTCAGTTTCTTTTGTTCTGCCTTAATTCGGCAGATTTCAACAACGCCCTGTAAAAAGGCAGGTAAATGAATAGAAACCGGAATCAGCTCTAGTTTTCTGGCTTCAATTTTTGAAATGTCCAACACATCATTAATCAGTGTTAATAGGTGGGAACCACACTGATAAATGATTTGAACATTATGGCGATCCTTCTCTACAACATTTTGTGAACACTGAAGAATTTGGGCATAGCCCAAAATACCGTTCAAAGGCGTTCTTAATTCATGACTGATATTGGCTAAAAATTCACTCTTAGCATGGTTCGCCGTATCAGCCGCTTCCTTGGCTTCTCTTAGTTCAGCAGTACGCTCTTCAACCCGATGTTCCAGTTCTTCGTTCGTCTTCTCCAACGCGGTGAAGGACTGTTGTAACTGCCCTGCCATCTGGTTAAAGGATTGGGACAGCTCGTCGAGCTCTTGAATCTGGCTGGCTTCAGTCACCTGTTGCATGTTTCCAGAGGCGATCGCCCGGCTCGCTCTATTCAACCGTGCAATAGGGCGAGTAATCCAACGTGCCGTTAACATCCCCATAGCGCTAGCGACACCTAGCGCTACGAAGCAGAGGAAGATGGTCGTGTGATTGTTTGCATTAATTTGTTCCATGAAGTCAGCCTCTGGAACGGTGACAATCACCAGCCAATCCAACCCCAGTTCATTCTGCAAAGGCGTTACTTTAATAAACTCCTTGTTCTTGCCAAAGTCAAACTGTATCTCCTGGCTGTCCTGGATGTTGGAGAAATTGCCAAACTTCTCCTGCAAGTGTTGAGCGGTTGCCTGAATTAACGGATCTGTACTATCTAGAACATTGAGCGGTTGCGCTTTACCCTCCTTCATCGTGAAGGGGTCTTGCTCAATAGAGTGAGCAATTAATGTCCCATCCCGTTCGATAATAAAAACTTTCCCCGATGGGCTAACCTTCAAGGTACTCAAAAAGTCGCTCACTTTATCCAGGAAAAGCTCAATGAGAAAAACACCTTTGAGTTTCTTGGAAGTGTCATAAATTGGTTGGCTTAAAGCCACGGCAACTACAGGGTCATTGGCCCAGATATAAGCGTCTCCCCAGACTGCTTTCCCTGCTGCGACAGGTTGCTTGTACCATATTTCTTCTCGGGGATTCCAGTTATCGTAAACTTTAACGACTTCGGAGCGATTTCCTAAATTGTCGGTGGCATAAGTCAAATTTCTACCACCCGTTTTAGCAGAAATCTCATCGATCGTAATTCCCTGGTCTTTCAGGAATGCACCGGCCCCAGCAAACTCACCCGTTGAGAGGGCGTAGCCAATATAGCTAATATCATCAAATGTCGTGGCCTGCTTCCAGAAATAGTGCCCTGCTCTAGCGTGGTCTTGTAGACTCATCTGGCCCAACTCAATAGCATCCAGATCCGTTTTGAGAACCTGTTGAGGAGTGGTTAGAAATTCGTCGAGGTGCTGTTCAACCAATCGTGAGTTCTTGTCAATGAGTTGCCCAGCAAGCTGATTGACGGCCTTCTGGCCATTTCTAAAGGAGAGCCACCCTGTTAAGCCTACTGCTGCAAAAATTTGGAGCAGAAACGGTACAACTAGAACGAGGTAGAGCGGTAATTTCTTAGAAGCTTTTGCAGCAGGAGTTGCCATAGTTTTGACTTGCAGGGACACACAGGGAGATCGGGTCATTGTTTAGATTTCCCAGATTTAGGAGCCCATTCACAACCTCTTTGCATTCCGCAAGAAAAGGGGGTGTATAGCTCTACTTGGATCTTTCACCTTTCTAGAACCAAAACCCAGAAGGGTAATTTTTCGTCACTCTGCAACAGAAAAATTACCCTTCCGCGAGCTGGAGAGGGGCTGCATCCCCCTGCTCAACTGAAGTTATCAAGTACTAAGGATTCACAAATAAACAACCTGCGGTTCTTTTTGTGGAAGGCGCAGCAAAGCTGTCACTTCTACAAAAAGAACCGCAGGTTATTCAATGCATGATCCTAAAGTTCGTTTTTCATGGGTAGAATGCACGAAAAAACGAACTTTAGAACAACTATGACTGAGGGCTGAAGTCTTGAGGGGAGGGGAGGAAACCGCTGTTGATGAAATAGGAGAAGTAAGTTGTCAACAGCTTCTCATCAATTTGGGGGTAAAAAATTTCCGAATTCGCTAATCCATTCATCACATTCTGGCAATTGAACAGAAGGCTATTCGTTTGGAAGTAGAGTTCGGGAACCGTCATCCCCTGATCGGCCTGCTCTGATAGGAATGTGAGGTAAGGATACAGGGCATTATCTGGGGTTGAGCGAATGCGAGCGATCGCCTCCACAATCCATTCTGCATAAGGTAGCAATCGCAGCGGGTATCCCCGTTCCCGTAGCCAATTCATTAAGTGCTGCCACGAAATTGTCGAAGGATTTGACAGATTAAAGGCATTGCCAACAACGGTACATGCTTGTTTCGAGAGATGGACGATCGTCTGACTCACAAAATCAACGGGCACAATGTCAACGGGCATGTTCCAGTCTGGCGCAATGCCCAACTGTAAGCAGCCTTTGATCATGCTGCGAAGAAAATCGCTATGGTTGCAAACCCCTGTCTGAGTGTGGCCCTCAATCCAGGCGGGACGATAAATAGCAGCAGGAATGCCACGTGCCTGGGCCGCCCGAATTAGGTTTTCAGAAACCCACTTGGTTTGAGTGTAACCGTAAAGACCCGCAGTGCGATCGGGTAAATCCTGTTCCTGAATCCACCCGTCTGCATAGGCAGCAGGGGCATAAACGCCGAGAGACGACAGGAAGTGTACGGCCTTCACTTGAGTCTGGCTGGCGAAGCGCAGCATTTCCTTGGTGCCCTCAACATTGGCTGTTTTGAGAACGGAATAGGGATAGACAAAATTCACCCAGCTTGCATTGTGATAAATCACATCAATGGACGCAGCCAGATCTGAAAACTGCTGCTCCGATAACCCAAAGCGAGGTAATGATAGGTCCCCAACAACAGGAATGATGCGAGTGCTCCGTTCACCCTTCCAGAGCGAATAGAATTCCAAACTCCGTTGTAGTCGTTGCGCGGCATCCGTTGCCTGATCGGCCCGCATTAAGCAGTAAACCGTCGCCTGAGTTTGCTCCAAAATCTCATGCAGCAAATAAGCCCCTAAAAAGCCTGTCGCACCTGTTAACAATACGTTTCGGGGTTCCAGGTGATGGGCGATTGGTAGACCCGTTGGGTCAATGCTGGAGTCCAGCACCGATTCGGCATGAAGATTGAGTGGGAGGGCGATCGCTCTCTCCCCTTCCCCTACACCTGCTTGTAAATCCGCTATCACGAGAGCCAGTTCAGCAATGGTAGGAGCCAGGAAAATCGTCCGGAGGGCTAACTCCACACCAAAGGTTTGATGGATCTGGAAGAGGATTTGAGCAGCCAGTAGGGAATGGCCTCCCAATTCAAAGAAGCTGTCATGAACACCGACCTGTTGGATGCCCAGAGTTTGCCTCCAGATTGCGGCCAGTTGGTGTTCTGTAGCAGTGCGGGGGGCCACAAAGGCTTCATGTAGATCTGGGCGATCGCAAGTGGGGGTCGGTAGAGCGCGGCGATCGGCCTTGCCATTGGGTGTGATGGGCAGAGCATCCATCATCACAAAGGCGCTGGGAACCATGAATTCCGGGAGTTTGCGTTTGAGAAAGGCCCGCAACTCTGGGACGAGGTGTGTTGTGCCTTTCAGGTGACGCGACACAACATAGGCGACCAGGCGTTGGTTCTCCTGATCCTCCCGTGCAATTACAATATTTTCACGCACGTTGGGGTGCTGGCTCAGAGCCGTTTCAATCTCACCCAGTTCAATCCGGAAACCCCGAATCTTGACTTGATGATCCAGTCGTCCCAGATACTCGATCGTGCCGTCTGGTAAATAACGGGCTAGATCCCCCGTTTTGTAAAGACGGATTGGGCGTTTGGCTTTGGCATCCCAACAGGCATCGCCCACCTGTATCTCCACAAACCGTTCCGCTGTCAGGTCTGGACGATTCCAGTAGGCTCGGGCCAGGCCGTCCCCACCGATGTACAGTTCTCCTGGAACTCCCACGGGTACTGGAATCCATTTTTCTCCCCGCTGTGCCAGGAGATGAATTTGCGTGTTGGCAACAGGCCGCCCAATTGGAACCAAGGTCCCTTCATCCTTAACTCGATGCAAGGTTGAATAAATTGTGGTTTCAGTCGGCCCATACATATTCCATAGCGTATGGCAGCGATCTAACAGGCACTTTGCCAGGTCACGGCTAAGAGCTTCTCCACAACAGACAATTCTCAGGTTCGGGCTACCTTGCCATCCTGCTGCTAATAACAGCCGCCAAGTAGCCGGAGTGGCCTGCATAAAGGTAGCCTGCGATCGCTCCAGAGCTTTGACCAGTTGTGCCGCATCCGAGGCCACACAACGGCTCACCATGACGCTGCGTGCTCCCACCACTAGCGGCAGATAGAGTTCTACTGCCGCAATATCAAACGAGACGGTTGTGACTGCCAGCAGCACATCATGCTCGGTCAATCCCGGCTCCTGGCGCATAAATGTCAGTAAATTCACGATGGAGTGATGCTCAATCTGAACACCTTTGGGTTTGCCTGTGGAGCCTGAGGTGTAGAGGACGTAAGCTAAATTGTCGGGCTGTACGGAGCTGAGAGGATTCTCTGGGCTGGCTGTGGCGATCGCTTCCCAATCACTATCTACACAAACCGTCTTAGCAGAATGGTCAGGTAGTTTCTCGAGTAGAGATTGCTGCGTCAACAGCACTTTGACCTGAGCATCCTCCAGCATGAACGCAATCCGTTCCTGAGGATAAGCTGGATCAAGCGGTACATAAGCACCGCCTGCTTTGAGAATCGCAAGTAGCCCAACGATGAGATCCAGCGATCGCTCCATACAAACACCCACCAGCACATTGGGCTGCACTCCCAGGCTTTGCAGATGATGGGCCAGTTGATTTGCCCGCTGATTAAGCATGCGGTAGGTGAGCACCTGATCATGAAGCTCAGCGGTGTTCGCAGATGTTTGGATGGCGATCGCATCGGGGTTCCGTTCGGCCTGCGCTTCAATAAGCTGGTGCAAGCAAACGTTTGGGTAATTGGCGCGGGTATCGTTCCAGGTATTAATCTGCCGTTGTTCCGCGTCGGTTAACAATGCCATCTCAACGATCGATTGGTCCGGGTTCGCCACAATCGTTTCCAGCAACATTTGGAAGTTTGCCAGGATACGGGCGATCGTGGCCCCGTTAAATAGATCGGTACTGTATTCAAAGAAGCCTGTGAGCCCTGTAGGAGTTTCCGTCAGCTCCAGCAGTAGATCAAATTTGGCTGTTTGGTTATCGAGTGGCAGATGCGACAGCGTGAGAGCGGGAACGTCCCAAACGGTGGTAGGTGTGTTCTGTAAATTGAATAGAACCTGTACCAGAGGGTTTTGATTTAAATCACGATCAGGATGCAGCGCTTGCACCAACTGCTCGAAGGGAAATTCTTGATGGGCGTAAGCATCCAGAGTGACTGCTCGAACCCGCTGCATGAGCTCGCGGAAGCTGGGTGCACCGGATACATCCGTACGTAACACCAGGGTGTTTACAAAGAAACCGATGAGCTTCTCTAATTCTGAGTAAGAGCGATTTGCAACGAGTGATCCAACCGGTAAATCTTCTTGCCCCGTGTAATGCAACAGTAGTGTTTGAAAGGCTGAGAGTAAGGTGACGAATAGCGTGACACCGGATTGGCGGCTGAGGTCTTTGAGTTGTTGGGTCAGGGATTGCGATAGGGTAAAAAATTGCCGTGCACCCTGATAAGTTGGGGTCGCGGGGCGGGGGCGATCGCCGGGTAATTGCAATAATGGCAGATCCTTTAACTGTTGCTGCCAATAGGCGAGCTGATCCGCCTGTCTTTCACGCTGTAACCCCTGGCGCTGCCAGACCGCGAAGTCTGCATATTGAATGGGTAAGGCTGAAAGGGCGGGTTCCTGCTGCAACGTAAAAGCTTGGTAGAACGTTGCCAATTCTTCCAGCAAAACGGCGATCGACCAACCATCCGTCACAATGTGGTGCAGATTAACCAGTAGAACATGCTCCGTTTCACCGATTTGAAACAGCGTTGCCCGTAACAGCAGATCCTCAGCCAGATTGAAGGGGATTTGGGCTTCCTTCAACAGGAAGGCTTGCAACTCCTGTTCGACATCCGATGAGTTCAGCAACGTCAAATTCACCACGGGCAAGGGAAACGCTGGGGCTGGCTGAATGACCTGCACAGGTTTTCCGGCCACACTTCTGAAAACCGTGCGAACAGATTCGTGTCGTTCCACGATCGCCTGAAAACTAGCCTGCATTGCTGCTACATTCAGGCATCCCTGCAAGCAAAATGCTTCAGGAACGTTATAGAAGGGGTGGTTCGGCATCAACTGATCCAGAAACCATAGTGACTCCTGCATAGAGGAGAGTGGCAACTGGCTGTCTCTGGAAATGGGTTGGATGGGTATAAGTGCTTTCCCTGTTAGATCCTGAGCTGTTTCAAGTTGCTCAGCCAACTGGGCAATGGTTGGAGATTCGAACAGACAGCGCAGGGGTAGCTCGATATGGAGGCGATCGCGAATCCGTGAAACGACCTGAATTGCCCGTAGGGAGTGACCTCCCAAATCCAAAAATGAATGGTGAATACCAACCTGTTTGAGCCCTAAAACTTCTTCCCAAATCTCAGCCAGTAGGGCTTGCATGGGGGTTTCTGGCGCTGCAACGGTTAAGTCTGCTGTCAGGTCAGGAATGGGTAGACGTTGACGATCAACCTTTCCGCTAGGGGTGAGGGGCAGGTGGTCGAGGCAGGCGATCGCCCCCGGCACCATGTAAGCAGGAAGTTGGGCCTGTAAGAATTGACGTAACTCCCTGACCAGTTGGGATTGTACGACCGTCTCCTGTGGCACGACATAACCCACCAACTGCTGGTCGCCTGTAGCGTCCACATAAACTCCCACCACAGCCGCCCGTACCGCTGGATGTTGTTCTAAAACGGCTTCAATTTCACCTGGCTCAATGCGATAGCCACGAATTTTAACCTGCTGATCCAACCGCCCTAGATACTCAAGGTTGCCGTCTGGCAGATATCGCGCCAAGTCTCCTGTTTTGTAGAGACGCTCCTTCAATACCGTTGAGGTAATGAAACGTTCTGCTGTGACATCGGAGCGGTGTAAATAGCCGTGTGCCAAGCACATCCCGCCGATATAAATTTCTCCTGGCTCACCCACAGCTACAGGTTGGTGTTGGGCATCCAGTAAATGAATTTGAGTATTTGAGATGGGTTTGCCGATGGGGGGTAAAAGTGCCCAATCTGAAGGTGACCCCGTGAGGTGGAAAGCCGTAACGACATGGCTTTCGGAGGGACCGTAGTGGTTATGAAGGGAACAGTGGGGAAGTTGCCCGAACCAGTGGGCAATCGCAGGGGTAATCCGCAATTGTTCACCTGCCGTAATCACTTCTCGTAGAGAGCTAGGTGCGATACCCACACCTTGAGCCACTTCGGCTAGTTGTTGAAGAGCAACAAAAGGCAGAAATAGTCGTTCAATTTTCATCTGTTCAAGCGATCGCAACAGGTTCAGCGGATCTCGTCGCATCTCTTCTGTAACGAGAACGAGGGTGCCGCCTACAGCCAGCGTCGAAAAGATCTCTTGAAAGGAAACATCAAAGCTAATCGGTGAGAACTGTAAGGTTTTTCCAGTGGTGACAATAGAATGCTCAGCTTGCCAGGAAATTAAGTTCAGCAGAGGCCGATGGGGCATTGCGACCCCTTTGGGCTTGCCTGTTGAGCCTGAAGTATAAATCACATAGGCCAGATGTTCTGGCGTGACAGGAGTATGTGGTTTTGTAGTGCTTTGACGCGCGATTGCCGCATTTTCTTCTAAGCAAACGACTACCGCTTTTGGAGCAGGGAAGCAACCCAACAAGTGGCTTTGCGTCAGCAGCACAGAAACACCTGCGTTGCCCAGCATAAAAGCCAACCGCTCTGTTGGATATGCTGGATCGAGAGGGACGTAGGCACCCCCGGCCTTCAAAACACCGAGAATTGCAATGATCATTTCGAGCGATCGCTCAAAACAAACTCCCACCAAAACGTCAGGCCCTACGCCTAATCCCTGCAAATAGTGGGCTAACTGATTGGCCTGCTCATCTAAGGCTTGATAGGTCAATGATTGTCCTGAAAACTCTAAGGCAATTGCTTGGGGCGATCGCATTGCCTGTACTTCAAAACGTTGATGAACAGAGGTAATTTCAAGACTAAACGGATGTATTTTCACGGTAGAATTCTCCTTTCTTCAACACAAACGCAAATTTAAGCAAAGTAGCCTCAGGGTTTTAGCAGCTTAAATAAAACCCAGAAACAAGATATTCAAATGAAAAAGCTTGCAAAAGAGCTTGGAACTTGGCTCAACTATCTACTTTTCTAAGCAAATTTAATTAATGGACTCATCTCAACTTAGACCGCCAATACGACGTAAAAACGACAGCCTAAGCTGATTTTTTTCTAATTCCTATGGATTAAACTTTAGAATTGCTGCCAACAATAACCGTGGAACCACGGATTTCTGGGTAGTACTGAATATGGGTCAGTCTACTTCGAGAAAAGTGGTCAAATGGAAAGAGGTGTGTAATCCTAAAAAATACGAATTTAGGAGTTTGGGTTATATGAAATTACGGTATTTTCTAGTCCAGTGAGGTATTAGAGAGGAGCATGAGACTTCGTCCTACACTCCTCTCTAATACCTCACTGGATTGAAAAGGATGAAACATTTTTAGGGATAGAAATAATAAATTCTGCACCCTTTCCTTTTTCGGAGTAGCAAGTCAGTTTTCCAGAATGTTTTTCGGTAATGACCTGATAACTAATTGCCAAACCTAGCCCTGTTCCCTTGCCAACAGGTTTGGTGGTAAAGAAGGGATCAAAGAGCCTGGGGTGAGCTGCTTCATCAATGCCCATCCCATTATCAGAGATGTGGATGTTAATCTTCCCATCCTGAGTTATGTCTGTTTGAATCTTAATGCAGGGAGAAACCTGTTCATTTTTTATGTCTCTTGCTTCTTCTAGTGCATCAATTGCATTACTAAGGATATTCATAAACACTTGATTGAGCTGCCCTGGATAGCATTCCACTCGAGGAAGTGCACTGTAGTCTCGAACTACTTCAATTGCCTTACAATCTGCTTTTGCTTTTAAGCGATGTTGGAGGATCGTCAGCGTGCTATCAATTCCTTCATGAATATCAACTGCTTTAATCTCGGCTTCATCAAATCTAGAAAAGATTCTGAGGGATTGAACAATCTCGCAAATCCGGGCAGTCCCCATGTGCATTGATTGAAAGATTTTAAATAAGTCAGTTTTAAGAAACTCTAAATCTATAGCATCAATTTCTTGCTCAACCTCTACTGAAGGATGCGGGCAGAATTCCTGATAAAGCTGCACCAATCGCAGCAAATCTTTAGCATATTGATGGGCAGGACCAATATTGCCATGAATAAAATTGATGGGGTTATTAATTTCGTGGGCAATTCCTGCGACCATTTGCCCTAAGCTAGACATCTTTTCATTCTGAACAAGCTGAGTTTGAGTTCTTTGTAGCTCTTGTAAAGTTTCTTGTAGGGTTTCCTCCGCTTGTTTGCGTTCAGAAATTTCATTCATCAATTGAACTTCAGTATTTCTTAAGGCAAGATGAACATTGATCCGGGCTAATGTCTCTTCAAGCTGAATAGGCTTTGTTATATAGTCCACTGCGCCAAGTTGTAATCCTTTTACCCTGTCCGCTACATCTGATAGCGCCGTCATAAAGATAATTGGGATTTTTTGGCTTACTGGATTCTCCTTAAGGCGTTGACAGGTTTCAAATCCATCAATTCCTGGCATCATCACATCCAGGAGAATTAAGTCAGGGGAAACCTTATGCACCTTTTCCAAGGCACTTTCACCACTTTTTGCAACTGAAATTTTGAAACCAGCTTTATCTAAATAATCTACCAACACTTTAATATTGGTAGGAATATCATCAACGATTAGAATAGAGTTTTGCTGGGAATGCGGCATTTCGAACCTAATCAGTCTTCAACAGGAAGAGGTAGTTTGGACAACCTGGAACATCTCCTCGTTGTGGGCACTACCTTACACATTTTATAATTCCCAGAAAATCTCAAATCTCACGTCTAGTTTTTTGCGGTTCAGGGTAAATCTTCGGAACCGGCTTCTTCGTAACAGCAGGACTTACACAAGTTTGCTAGATGCGGAGCGTCAATGTAAGGCGTGGATGTAGAACCTGCTATGTTCTACATCAATGCGTGAGCCTTGAATAAAAATTGAAAAGATACTACATGAAAAATAAAAGCTGTGTGAAAGCTGCTTGGCACCTGTAATACAGCAACTTCTTTCACCTGTGGAGAGATGTTCGGATTGCATTGCTGTATGTCCCAATCAAATTGGAAAAGGCATTTTTTCGTGCACGAGGTGCACGAAAAAATGCCTCAAGCAGATTCTTAGCGGCTTAAGCAACCTCAAGGGCTGCGAGGTCAGAATCTCGAATGCTGGCAACCAGATGTTCACGCATGCGAACAAATTCTCTAGAGGAACGCAGATTAGATGTTAGCTCTTTGTCAAATTGCCCTACGAAGGGATTAGCGATCGCCTTTACAATACGCCCCGGGTTTGCATGCATAACAACAATATGAGTTGCCAGCAGTAACGCTTCTTCTACATCGTGAGTGATGAAAAAGATTGTCTTTTGCGTGCGTTCCCAAATGGTTTTAACCTGTAGTTGCATGGACTCACGGGTCAGGGCATCCAAGGCTCCAAACGGTTCGTCCATCAAAATTAACGTTGGGTCAGCAGCCAGGGTGCGGGCAATCGCTGCCCGTTGCATCATTCCCCCCGAAAGTTGATGAGGCAAGCGATGACCTGCATGGGTCAACCCTACCATGTCCAGAAAGTAGGAAACTCGCTGTTTGCGTTCCAATCTAGAAACGCCACGCATCTTAGGGCCAAATTCTACATTTTTGGCGATCGTGGCCCAGGGGAATAAGTTAGGCCGTTGAAACACGACACCCACATCTGCATCCGGCTGCGTATGAGGGTGTCCTGCAATTAACACAGACCCACTGGTAGGACGTTGATACCCGGCTAAAATTCGCAGCAATGAAGTCTTACCACACCCGGAGGAACCCAGGACACAGACAAAATCCCCTGTTTGCAAATCCAGGTTGACCTTGTGCAGCACCTCTGTCGGTTGACCCCCAGTATTAAAGGTGAGACCAATGTTGACCAGTTGAGCGATCGCCTGATCCGGCACATGAAGGCTATTTGACATAGAGAATTTGCTTTTGATAGGTTTCCTGGTCTGGGGCAGAGGGAATGGCTTTTTGAGACACCATGAAGTCTGCGGAAGCTTTCAGCAGCTTAGCCAAATCACCGGGTTTGTCAGTTGTTCCAAAGTATTGAGCATCCTCCTTTTCTTTGGAATTCAGCCAGATAAACTGGCTCATTTGAACCTTAGCTTCTTCAGGAGTAACGCCGAGTTCGGGAGCGATCGCCTTAGCGGCCCCATCGGGATCCTGGCGATAAACTTGAACTGCCTCATCCAAGATCTCGGTATATTGCTTCACCACATCTGGGTACTGCTGGACAAACTCCTGGCGCACAATTGAGACATCAAAGGTTGCGGCTCCACGTTTTGCCAAATCGGCGGATGTTGCCAGAACTGTTCCACCATCTTTTTGAATTTTGCTGAGGCTAGGTTCCCAGACATACCCGCCATCGATGTCGCCCCGCTGCCAGGCTGCCAGCATATCGGGAGCTTGCATGTCTAATACAGTTAATTCATTTTGATCGATGCCCTCTAGTTTGAGTAATGACAGCAGCGAATAGTGACTAGTCGAACTAAAGGGAGTAGCAATTTTCTTACCCCGTATATCAGCGATGGTTTTGATGTCATTTTTGACAACTAAAGCCTCGCCCGTACCAATCAAATCCGTTAGATAAAAAATGTTGTAAGGAATGCTACGGGATAACCCTACCGCTGCTGCCACAGAACCCAGGATACCAAAGTCAATACCACCTGCTGCCATAGCTGTGTTTACATCTCGCCCTGAATCACACCGCAAATACTCAACTTTGACACCAGGGAAAGCCTGGTCAGTCAACTTGAGCGCTTTGGCTAATAAATCGGAGCAGGCATACACTTGATATCCAAATCGGATTCTTTCAGGCTGTTGCCCATTGCTTGCAGGCGATGCTGTGGATGCGGTTGAAGAACCGGAAGCTGTTTCAGATGGTTTGGAGGAACAGCTAGAGGCTATCAGCGGCAGGCTCATGCCGACCAACCCTAACATTACATCACGTCGTTTTAATCGCATTTCTTTTTTCCTTTTTGAACATACGTTACTGAGAGCTGGTAGCAATCTTTGTGGGATAGGTCTCTTAGTCAGTCGAACAAGGGAGACGATGTATTCACAAACTATTCATCCGCAATCCAAAGTTCATTCTTTGCGAACTCCACCAACAAAACTGAATCTTCCAAATACGTTCTAAGATTCGTGCCCAATCCAGGGAACTTGTATTTTCTGGATCCAGCGAATTGATGCGTCAATAAGAACAGCGATGATTCCCATGATGATGATGCCGACGAAGATGACATCACTTCGTAAAAACTTACTAGCATCCAACACCATCCAACCCACCCCTGAAATAGCAGCTACCATTTCAGCAGCTACCAATGTTGAATAGGCAACACCGATCGCTGTTCTTAACCCAGTAAATAGTTCTGGAAGAATGGATGGAAGAACGACGTAAAACAATATCTGCCATCCTGATGCACCCAGAGATCGCGCTCCGTTCATCCGATCTTGAGGAATTCGTTGCACTCCTGAGACAATAGAAATAAACAAAGGAGCAAACGCGGCTAGATACAGTAATGCGATCTTAGAACCATCCTCAATGCCAAGCCAGATGACGAGCAGTGTGTAATAGGCTAGTGGTGGCAGAGGACGATAAAACTCAATCCAGGGATCAAGTGCGGCACGAGCATAGTCTGATAAACCACAGATCATGCCTAAAGGAATTGCTGTAATGAGTGCTAACGCTAATGCTATGCCTAAGCGGTACATGCTGGCGTAAATGTGAAACAGCAGAGAGCTACCCTTGTACCCATCTCGCAGAATCTCTAAAAATGCTGCCCAAACAGAAGTAGGAGATGGGAGAAATAGGGGATCAACCCAACGCAACGACGTGACCAGCCACCAGATCAGTAACCCAGTAACAACCGAGGCTAATGCTATCAATTTTTCGGTTGCTATTCGGTGGTTTTGTGGTGTAACAACCGAGCGATCGCCCGGCTTAAAATTTGGCTTGGCTTGAATCGTCATAATGGGGAAATAGGCTTATTAGAACCAGCAAATGTCAGTGAAATAGAGAGGTAACAAGCTGCTTGAAAGGGTGCGATCGCCGCCTAATTCTCTGCTGACTACCCTCTTGCCCACAAACACCGTTAGAAGACGCTAGCACCACCAATTCAGCTCCCCTGTTAACTCAGTTACTTCCTTCAAAGTTCTTAACTTTACAGCCCTGTATGAATTAGATATTCTGCGTCGATCGTTGCATAGCGAAGCCATGCAACGATTGGTACCCTCCAAAAACGATTGCTGCAGAAAATCTATTGGTTAAATACGAAGGGAATAAGGTCAAAAAGCTCACACCTTATCCCTACTAGAAGGATTGTTTTTCGTGTGAGAAGCGCACGAAAAACAATCCTTAAAACAGGCTCTACTATTCGGTGTCCTAAGTTCGCCTATGTTTGGTGGTGTGAAATGCTTTGCACTCCACACCACCAAACATAGATTGGTTTCCTCTAAGAATATGCACTACCAGGGAAGAAGAGCTCACCAACCTTAGTGTACTCTACAGGCCCGCCTAAACGCGTGACAGGTTTCATTTCCACAGTATCTACCAATCCTAACTCTGATCGATAAAGATCTTCGCGAATATGAAATCTGAGGACGCGTCCTAAAACCATTACATTAGTTGTACCCTCAACGGGGACAATTTGAGTGACTTTGCATTCCATTGCAACAGGTGCATGAGCGAGGCGTAGAGGTTTTACATCCATGGATGGTAGGGTTTCTAACTGAGCCTTCTCAAATTCACTAACCCATAGAAATTTCGGTTGTGCCTCGGAGAAGTATGGGTTGATAAACTAACACTAAGTAGTGTAAATCAAGTTGTGTTTAGAGATAGAGACTCCCCTATCTCCAAATACAGTCGTATCTAAGCCGCCGAATATTAGAGGTAACGTAAGTTCTTGCTAAAAACGTACTTCGTGCCTATCGTGAGGGTATACTGTTGGCTCTAATTGAGTGTCCTAAGTCTAATGAATACCAACATTAAAAACATCAAGACTGAAATTCTTTCGGCAAATTGGTACACACTTCGTAAACTCACCTTCGACTTTCAAAAGAAAGATGGAACCTGGCTAAACCAGAGCCGTGAGGTATACGATCGGGGTAATGGTGCAACAATACTGCTTTATAACAAGCATCAGGCGAGCGTTATTCTGACTAGACAATTTCGGCTCCCCACCTATGTCAATGGTAACGCATCTGGTATGTTAATCGAAGCTTGTGCAGGATTGTTGGATCAAGACCACGCAGAGGCTTGTATCAAGCGAGAAGTCGAAGAAGAAACAGGATACCGAATTCACTTCGTTAGGAAAATCTTTGAAGCTTACATGTCTCCAGGTTCTGTTACCGAACTTCTTTATTTCTTTGTAGCCGAGTATTCTGCAGACCAAAAAATAAATGTGGGTGGTGGGATTGAGGAAGAAGATATCGAAGTGATGGAGATTCAATTCGAAGACGCCTTGGCCATGATTGAGCAGGGTGAGATTAAAGACGGAAAGACGATCATGCTCCTCCAATACGCTAAGATTCACAATCTTCTAGAACAGGGATAAACCCATAATTTTAATTGTGGATCCACACTGTTCTGGAACTGACGACGGTTCCTACGCCGGCCGAAGCAAAAAGAATTACGTAAGAATTCTTTCATGTATTTATGGTTTTGTATAAGTCAATAATTGAAGTAAGGAATGTAAAAGAACTTTCAGTCTTAACCGATGTGTAATTGCGTTTAGTCTAGTACTCTGTCAAGGAGTTTTTGAGGGATTTATGATCCCTCAAAAACTCTTTAAACTCAATGTTCAAGTATGGGGTTACCCCGCACTTGAACATTGACAGATCACTAGATTATTCGTTTAAAAACAGTTGAACTGAAACCCTTGGTTTCAGTTCAACTGTTTTTAAGATTAGCTGTTTGAGATCAAGAATTCGGGGAAGAAAATCATGTACATACTCAATAAGGCTTCAAACATGGTGAATCGTAAGTTTTGGCGCATGTTTGCTGGGCACCTGCGATGCCAGTATAGTGAATGGTTGCAGTATGATACAAGATCAAGCGTACTTTAATTAGGATTCTTGGCTTAGCTTGTGCAAAGCATGAAAACTATTCCATCTGATCTGTCTACATCTGTCATTCTTGGCATTGACCCCGCAATTGCCAGCATTGGGTTTGGGGTTATTCGGGGAGAACAGGCGATCGATTATGGAGTTATTACTACTCCTGCTAGCAGTTCTATGTATGATCGGTTGTGCCAAATACGAACGGATGTTCAGGAGCTATGCACTATCTTTCAGCCGGAGGTTGCTGCTATTGAGATGCCTTTCTTTGGTCGTGAGAACACTAATGCAAGCAAGGTGTTACGAGCATTAGGTGTGATTGAACTGGCTCTAGGCGACTACGGATTGATAGACCTAATTTTTTTGCACCAATCCCAGGTAAAGTCTAGTGTTGCCCAATATGGGGCTTCTAAGGCGGATATCAAGTCAGCAGTGATGCATATTTTTAACCTCCCTGCTCCCCCCTCACCTGATGATAGTGCGGACGGATTGGCGATCGCATATGCAGCTCAGTGTGGCTTAAGGGCGAATGTCAAATAAAAATGTATCTTTTAGTTTTGGCTGCCTTCGTCATCGCTGTCTGTCCATTCTGCAGTTCTACGTTAGGGCCTCCTGCGAGTGGTTGCTCAACATGCCGCAGCTTCACCCATAGATAAAACAATCTGCTGCCTGATGAACCCAAGCGGCTGGGTGATCGGTAACCAGATAGATGCGGACATAAAGCGTGTAGGAGAAATTAAGAGGAACCTCTCGCAGGAGTAGCTTGATAATATGCCTTTGTCTCGCTGGGGGGTGGCTAAACGAGCTATCTAGAAGGTGCCTTATTTCCAGTTGATACAGAGCATGATGCTGTTCAATTGTGTTATCTCGATAAATAACATCTGCGTTAGCATTTCCTCAGTCCCAAAAGCTTTGTAATCCAATTTCCGTCCACTAGAACTGAATCGCAGAGCAAATTACCCCGATTTCTGTAAAAGTTCCCGCTATGCAAGTAAACACCGCAGAAAAAACGTCTGCAATCAGCATGAGCCAGGTCCTGCGGCGTAGTGCCAGTCTAGTGTTGCAGGCCGCCCCGCGAGAGATCATTAACCTACTGCTGCTCAACCTGGTGTTAGGTATAGGGCCTTCAATCGCCCTCTATTTTGGCAAAGTCGTCATTGATGAAGTGATCCGTTTACTAGGGGCCAACAGTGCCGGGAACTCCATCAATATTTTGCTGAACAATCAGCTGCTGCTGACGGCAATTGCTATCACTATTCTTCTCAACATCCTTATAGACTCCCTTCAGCCGATTCAGACCAGCGTGTTTACCGCCCTCCGGGATCGCGTTAAAGGTTATGCTCAGAGTCAAATGATTGAGAAGGTAGCCACGTTCAACGATATTGCGCTGTTTGAGAACTCAGAGTGGCTGAATCTCATCACGCTGACTGAGGAAAAGAGCCTGTTCAAACTACAGGAAATTACTTTTAAGCTGGTAGAAGTTGTCACGGGAATCATGCGATTTGTGCCGTCGGTGCTGCTGTCTGCGGCGATCGCCTGGTGGATTCCTCTGATGCTGATTGTAGGGTTCATCCCCACGATGTACTTTGATATCAAACATCACCAACAAAGTTGGAGTGTTGAAGAAACCCAGGCCAACCTTTCTCGGCAGATGCAGATTCATGCCAAGGTTTTGACGGAAGACATCTATGCTAAAGAACTGAGATTGTTTTCGTTGCAATCCGTTTTGCTTCAGCGGTGGCGCAATTTATTTGAGGAAACGTTTGCCAAGATGCAAGGGGTGCGGCGATCGGGAGCCATTCAAACGATGGTCTGGTCTTTGGTTAGCGGTATTGCCGCAGCGATTCCCTACGTATTTATTATTCTGAAGGTGCTGGAGCGGCGCTATACCTTTGGTGATCTGGCTCTATTTACCGGATTAATCCTGGAAATGCGCCAGAGTGTCTTTCTTCTGGTGTATGCGTTTTCGGGAACTTATGATGCATCGATTGGGGCGCGCCCCTTTTTTGAATTGCTCGATCTGCGACCCCAAATTCTCAGCGGTACTGCTCCTGTCCCTACATCCAATCGCCTGTCATCTCCCTCCAGCGGAATTCACACCCAGAATCTGAGTTTTACCTATCCTGGCAGTGACAAGCCCACGCTACAGGACATCAACCTGACAGTCGCCCCCGGAGAAATGGTTGCCCTGGTAGGTGAAAACGGAGCCGGAAAAACGACTCTAGCCAAGCTACTTTGCCGTCTCTACGATCCCACGCAGGGCACTATCTTCTGGGGCGATCGCAACTACCGCGATCTAAATCTGGACGAATTGCGATCGAAAATTGCAGTAGTGATGCAGGATTATGCCCGTTTCCCGGCAACACTACGCGAAAATGTGGGCTGGGGCAATTCCCAAATGGATTGCGATCGCGCCATTCAATCCGTACTGGAGGAAGCCGGAATTTCCTACCTGCCCCACAAGCTGCCTCATGGTCTTGATACGCCCCTGGGCAAACAGTTGGAGGATGGCGTGGATCTCTCCGGTGGGCAGTGGCAACGGGTATCGATCGCCCGATCGCTGCTGCGCTCTCGGGCAGAACTACTCATCTTTGACGAACCAACAGCAGCCCTAGATCCCAAAAATGAACACCAGATTTATCAAATCTTTCGCACGATTGCCCAAGGCAGAATGACAATTGTTGTTAGTCATCGCCTCGCCCTCGCCAAACTCGCCGATCGTATTGTTGTGTTAGAACAGGGCAAAATTCTCGAAACTGGAACCCATGCACAACTGATGGCCAATGGCGATCGCTACTATGAGATGTTTACCCGGCAAGCCAGCAGTTACCATTAAAAATGGTTGAGTGATGTTAAATGCATCGTTCTTGTATGGTTTCTATAAAATTCTAAGTTTGGCTGAAATGAGAAAAGAATCTGAGTAATGATCAACCATTACAAAAGCTAGAATTAAACCTGAGATATTGGCTAAAAAGACTTGTACACAAAAGGTCCATCCATCTACTCGAAGATTTACAGCAATATGCTAAATGGATGGCAGTAATAAATGAGATCTTGATAGTTCAGCCAGTTTGTTCTCCAAGTTTTTCTATTGATTTCTTCCGCCTCGGTGAACCTAAGCGGGATTGATAATGCCGATGATAGATCGAACGACTCCAGGGCCCATGAAAGTTCTTATAAACAAACCAGGTATTGCCTACCAATTCCAGCAGAGCAATCAATACCCAAACCGTTAACGTGACCATGATCGGCAGGCTAAGGTCAGGGAAACTGTTTTGTAATTCGATGATGCCAAAAAGTAACAAAAAGAGAAGCGAAACTCCGAGAAGAAAAGACAATCGAACGATTGCCAGAATAAATCGTCCCACCTCCAAAATACGGTGATAGAGCATCAAAAATTCCTCAAGAATTTCGTTCGTATTGTTAAGAACCAGCAGAATTTGTTGCAGGTGTAGACGGGCAGCTAAGGGAAGCTGCTTCTGTTTTTCAGCCCATACCTGTCTAAATTCTGTTAATAGGTTTTCCAAAATTACAGTTTTTTCATCCTTCGCAAGGGATGATTCAATAGGAAAATCCTGCATTTGCAGAGGAACGAGATAATTAATCACCTCCATCAACATTTCGTCAAACGCATTTAATTCGGATGGAAGTGTTTGAGTCAAATGGATCAGTTGTTCAATTTGCGTTTGCAGAGCACGATATTCATCCAGGCGTCGTTGGGAAATTAACTGGCTGCTGACGGTTAAAAAAACAATCAAAACCCCTAATAATGCCGCTAAGGATTGTGAGACAGCAGAGAGGAACTCGATCGCCGCTATTCGATTAACTGTCAGCCACGGAGCAGGATGCAGGATGTTAAAGATCAGTGTCCCTGTAAACAAACTTCCCATAATCCATAGCTGATAGCGAACTAAAGCCACAGCAGCGATCCGCACCAGAGGCACATTGCTCAGTTGAATTAGGCGTTGAAGTTTCGGCAGGGTTTCAGGAGTTTGAAATGATCGTGCTTTCTGAGGTGGCATGACAGAAGGATCGGGTTAAACCGGAGTTTGAAATTAGGGTCTTTGGACAAACGTGAGAGATTTCTTGTTTAAAATCTCGCACATTCCAATTTAATGCTGGAGCAAATCACTCTTCAACGGCTAAATCAGTCCTGGTCCTTTATAGCGTAGGTCGTGTTCTGCTGTTAGTTTTCCTGTTCCGTCTTCCTGTAATTCTTCCAGTTCATGTCTCCGTTGAAACGCTTCTGCTTCGGTTTGTTGCTGTAAATCTCCGGGTTTGTTGATATACATCTCAAGCTCTATAGCATAGTTATTTAATAAACCTTCTCGGTCTACTGTATAACCATTCGATGTCTGAATTGCTGCAGAATCAGTCTGCTTAGATTGATGAGAGGAGCGTTTGAAATTCTGACCTTCCCGTTGCTTCCGAGCAGCTACTTCGGCAGGAGTGATTCCACGATCGTATCCAGAATTTAAATTGTCATTATTGTTCGGTTGACTCATACTACTCTCCTAATTCATTAACTTTAGTGATGAAGATTTGTGATAGATACTGTGCTATCGTTGAGCTAAACAACAAGTTAATTGGCCTTATGGCCTGCGTTTAGTAAAATCTAGTTTTCAGACCGGGCAATGTATTGGAATTTCCGCTTGAGCGTGAACTAAAAAGTCAATAGATTTTATCCGTCCTGTGTACAAGCTTGGCTCAGCAACGAACGTCCGTTTTTAAACACCTCTAATGTTCCCTGCTGCTGGTGGTCTCCCTGCCCGCTAAGTACCTGATATACATAGCCGCTACTCCTAAATTCATATACTTGAGCGGCTCCTGTATTTTCCATGGTTCCTCCGTCCAAACTCAAATCTCCTAAGGGCCCTGTACCTCGGTAAAGCAGTTCACCTGAGCCATAACGTCTCCAAACATTCACAGTGTAGGCACTTTGGCATCTCAAGGTGAACAATAAACCAGCCGTGGAGTCTGCCGAAGCGGGTAAGGCAAGATGAGCTAAAACACAAGTCGTTAAACCCAGCAGCACCGTGGATTGTTTCAGTAATGGTTTCATAGGTTTCTCTGCTTCTGAAATCCTTTCAAATCACTCTGTTGTTAGAAAACCGTAAACTAAAATCGCCAACACAATTAATGTGACGATGTTGAGTCGATCGTGCTGTTACTAAAACGCAAATACTAAAAATGCAACTCGTGCAACCGGAGTCAAAATTAGCAGCAGAACACCGAGTTGAATAATGCTCCGCCCTCGTAGCGCTAATACTTCATGGAGAACCGATGCCGATTAAGCTAGAGAGCTTCCCTGCGACAGCATTACAGCAAACCCGCTAAAAACATGTTGAACCTCATCTTTGATAGTGCCAGAGCTGTGCTCATGGCCATGACTACCAAATAGAAACAGTCATTCACGATAGTATTATGCAAGTGATTGCAGCGAATTTTAGATTATTCACGGTTTTATTGAGCGTTCTATGCTCTCAAATGCTGAGAAAAATGATTTTCGTCCAGTCCCAATCGGTGAAATAGACGTTCGTACTCTCTCATGCACTGCTTCAATTGGATTAACTCTTCAAGGAGTTGTTCAACTTGAATTGATTTTCTTGTTGAGTCTAGATGACCTGACGCTTCAGGCGTTACCTTGATCATTTTATTGCTGTTGGATAAAACATAGTCACTTGCTTCTAATGATAAGTTGAACGCATAGAAAAACGTTTTCAGCGTACTCTTATCAACTTTGACTTCACAGCTTAACAACCGACTGACAGTACGCTCATCCAAATGCGATCGCTCACCTAACTGCTCATAGGTGTATCGCTCACCAAATCCGTTGCATAATGCTCCAGCTTGCATCAGCTTTTGCCATCCCTGATGCGACAGAATTACCCCTCGGTTACGGCTACGCTTTGCGGATGAGAGATAGGACTGTGGTTGTTCTGCACTGTTCTGTTGGCGATATACATCCATTGAAGTAATGGAAGCAAGTTGAGCATGTGGAGTCTGAATCATTGTTTTCACCTCAGTTTTTCTTATTGGTTTCGCCTGGCTTAACAGGTGGCATTGCCGGTGAGATCATGAGCCGTCGTCATGATCATTGCTCGCTGATGCCTCCGAGGAAAAGTACGCTGCTTGCAATCAACGCCTACTCCTCTAAAAACTGCGTTAAATAAACATTGCCTTGCAATTGGGCCGCTTTGCTACCCTTATTAGCATGAGCCCAATATACGCAATTGTCTCTTGTTTTTCGTCCACTCAGAGTTGGAACTTTTGCACCATAATAGGATCGGTTGCTCATTCCATCTCAACATTGAAGTTTGGATGCAACTCAAGTTGAGCCCAAACTCAAACCTGAGTACAGCTCACAAACTCATAAACCCACGCTTAATTTCAATAATCACTGCTTGGGTACGATCGGGTAGAAAGTGAGATTATCTCAACTCACTGAAGCTGCAGGGTAGACAACAGGTTGACCACCAGGCCAAAGTTTGACGGGTGAAACAGTATCTGCCTAGCTAGAAGGGAAGGTAACACAATATGTTCTGCATGAAGGAGTTGGGACTTGGGCCCAAGGTCAGGGAAAGGTTCTTGTTGCGATCGCTTCTCCGCAGCCTCCCTGATCTCATCTAGCGATCGCAGCTATTTTCTCTGGTAATTCTGCTGTAGAGGATAGAGGAATGTGATGGGAGTATTATGAGCGAAAGGCAACCGAGTAAGACCATGAACTGCAAGTCTCTTCCCCTGGCCGAATATGTATGGAGCCTTACTCCGAGTATTCTTTCGTCTTCCCTGACGCAGTCTTGCCCTCATTCTCCCCTTGTTCTTCTTGACCGCCACAATTCCACCAGCACTGTCCTGGTAAAACGCATTTAGAGGCTTGGTACCCATTCTGCAGATGTGGCATGGCCCCTGCGGTACCTTCACCTCAACCGATTTCATGGAAACATGATTCTCTCCTGTTAACCCGCTCTGGCATTCAGAGCGGTTTTTTTATGGGCCCTCAGACCCTTCAATCTCATCGGAGTGAACCGGTATTAGCAAGTTTAGGAATGCCCAGTAGCTTTTTCCCAACGCGATCGCATTTATCTGGGTGAACACCCTGTATTACAAGACGAGATGCCGGGGTTCTTGGACTCTCCAGTTTTGCAGTGTGCCAAACCAACGTTTTCACCCCAAAGATGGGTTGGATGAATCCCGATCGCTTTTTATGGCTTATCTTTCAGCTTATGACCGCAAAATCCAGCATTTATCCCTATGAGTTAAGGAGCGATCGCCCCTTCTCCCCCATCTCTACTGCAATACAGCCACTAACGTTCTACTGGTGTCAACTGTTCGTTATCTGATTTGGCGATCGCCTTCTACCTTAGGAGATTTCTGGGAAACAATATCCCCATTATTTGGAAAAAAGGCGCGGCGAAGCCGCGCCTTTTTTCCAAATAATGGGGAAGTTCTTATCTGGAAATCTCCTTAAACACCATTGGTCCACTAAAAGTGTGATCGCGCTTTCTGGAATTGAACCGATGATTTGAGAGAATACATCACACCCGTAATCTTGATGTACGTTTTCTCTACCTGCCACGGATCGTTAGTTTCAAATTCGATGAAATCTGATTATCCAATTTTGGTGCGTATTTCAGAACCCAATGGTTCACGGTCGGCAGCTTCTATCATAGAACTAAACAACCTATGGGCTGGAAAAATCATGAACCCGCTTCTTGGCAACTATTCCCCATATATCTACGCCATTCTGCGAATTATTGTAGGATTGTCCTTTGCTTTGCATGGTACTCAGAAACTACTGGGTATTCCTGGGGGTAAACCGCCACTTCCCATCACCTCATTTCTGGGATTTGGTGGTTTGCTTGAGTTGATTTGTGGTTTGCTAATTGCGGTTGGTTTATTTACGAGCTATGCCGCCTTTATTGCTAGTGGTGAAATGGCAGTCGCCTACTTTATGATGCACGCTTCAAAAGGATTGCTCCCGATTGTCAACGGGGGTGAATTAGCCGTTCTCTACTGTTTTCTATTTCTTTATATTGCTGCTCACGGTTCAGGTGTCTGGAGCACAGACACGTCACTCAGAAGAACAAGGTCAAAATCATCTGCTTCGTTTAGGCAGGACAATTAATCGTGCTTTGACAAACGATAAGAGTAGCATGGGATGAAAAACGAGAATTACAGCGCTTGAAAAGCGCTGTAATTCTCGTTTTTGTGAGAGTCGTGCGGAGGCTCTCACAAAAACCATGGTTGGTTCAAGCGCAAAGCGCTATATGTTTAATTGTAATCACCTGCTTACTGAGGGCTATGCTGGATGCCCTTACTTTGATTTAGGGATATAAACAGAGGCGATCGCAAAAAACATCACTCTGCTTTTAAACAAAGGAGACGATGGCTGTTAGTCATGACTCTATTTCCTTTGTGGATAAAGTTAGAAATAGACATCGGAAAGCAGAGAGAAAAGCTTGAGGTTGCTTACACGACCATTCGTTGTTTTTGCGACACAACTAACAGATTTATGAGAATTACTCGTAGATCTTTACAAGTATCCTGACGTGTTCCCTTCTCTGTAGTTGTGCCGTTCTAGAAATGCTGTTGTTCATAAAATCTGTGGAGGCACGGAGTGATTGGACAGCCAGCCAGGATTAACTAGTAGGAGAAAAGAGGAGTTCACGATAAGTTCTTATAAATTCCCAAGAGGAGAGCTTTATGGATTTTCAATCTCCCACGACTTGGCAAGAACTAAAACAGATTGTTGATGCTGGTGTTCTAAATGAGCTTTCTGTTGAATACAAACGTAGCGTAGAACTGACGCAACTTTACGAGAGTGAGCGCAACACAGTCTCGAAAGAAGCAGCGATCCAAAATATTTATACAGAAATAAACCAATCTTGCACAACATTGCCAACCGGGGAAGAAGTTGCCCTGACTAACAATAAATATCCCTACGATCGCCTACTCCAGAATCTTCCAGGCGTAACTCACGTATTGCTGTGGTTTAAAGGATCTGTATCGCCCGAAACTGCAAAAGCTTACTTGCGATCGCTGGGTAAGACGTGCTGCCTATACGAGAATCCGGCTGCTCTCAAATCAATCCCCGAGATTAGCCACTATCAAGTATTTCTGCTCAATACCCCTGTATCGTTTGCGCTGCCAACAGCCGCTTAAGCGGGGTTTCTTCAGCAAAGTTCTCCTACTTCCACCAATCCGAGCCGTATTCTACATATCCTGGTACAGAGCAGACCCTACAAGGAAGAGATATCTCGGGTGCCGCAACCGAGCCGTTGCTATCGAGACATCTCTTCTTTGTAGGAATTTTAATTTTTTGTCTTGTACCGGAGGCAGAGACAGGGATAGCTGGATCCTTCGATCGCCAAAAACTTTCGTGATGTGGCCTGTTGAGGCGAGTGGTCTTATAGAAGCAATGACTTATAGGCTTGTCTGGCGCAAGATGGAGCCAAAAAGCAAATTTTCTAAGAACTTGTTAAAAATGCTTTACAAAACTTAAAGTTCGGGTTACCGTATAAGCATACATACCCAAGACAATTCGTCCTTTACTTGCACTAATTCATCATGACAACAACCCTTCAACGGCGCGAGAGCGCCAATGTGTGGGAGCAGTTCTGTAACTGGGTCACCAGCACCAACAACCGCCTCTATGTAGGCTGGTTCGGCGTTCTGATGATCCCTACCCT
>NZ_JAMPLB010000032.1:0-86870 GCF_039962325.1 Leptolyngbya sp. PL-A3 | reverse complement strand
AAACTCCTGACCTCGGAACTCGACAAGATTTCCCCTGAAAGGGTTGCGTCATTGACGTCCTACGATTTCATTCTCGAAGCCCTATTTGGCGCAGCTTCATATTAAAACGGTATTAGGAGATTTCTGAGAAACAATATCCCCATTATTTGGAAAAAAGGCGCGGCTTCGCCGCGTCTTTTTTCCAAATAATGGGGAAGTTCTTATCTGGAAATCTCCTTAAAGGTTGGGCAGGGCCCAACCTTTAACGCCATGCGTAGAACTATATCGGTGACTGTAGACGCGATCGCGCCCGTCCCAACGCTTGCCTTACTTGCTCAAATCCAGTGCCTCCGTAGCTGTTGCGGGCAGCGACCACCTGGCGGGGGGCGATCGCCTCATAAATATCTGCCTCGAATGCCGGGTGTAGAGCTTTCCACTCTTCGAGGGTCAGATCCTTCAGGAGTTTGCCAGCAGAGAGAGAAGTTTTGACCACTTGACCAACCAGATTGTAGGCTTCCCGGAAAGGAACTCCGCGTGCGGCTAGATAGTCAGCCACATCCGTTGCGTTAGAAAAATCTTCGGCTACTGCTTCATTCAGGCGAGTCGTACGGAACTGCATCCCCTCCTGGAGCAAGATAGTCATAGCCTCCAGGCAGCCTTTTACCGTGACGACGGCATCAAACAATCCTTCTTTATCTTCCTGAAGGTCTTTGTTATAGGCCAGGGGCAACCCTTTCAGTGTCACTAGCATGGCCTGCAAATGGCCAAACACCCGACCCGTTTTGCCACGTACCAGTTCTGGCACATCCGGGTTTTTCTTCTGGGGCATAATGCTGGAGCCTGTGGAGCAACTGTCCCTCAACGTAACGAAGCCAAATTCCTCCGAGGCCCAAAGGATCACCTCTTCTGACAAGCGGGAAAGGTGGACGAGGATCAGGCTGGCAGCACAGAGAAACTCTACCGCAAAGTCGCGATCGCTCACGCCATCAAGACTGTTCTCGTAAACCCGCTCAAACCCCAACAGTTCAGCCGTGTAATGGCGATCAATGGGAAATGTTGTGCCCGCCAAGGCTCCCGATCCCAGGGGGGAAATATTTACCCGCTTCAATACATCTCCCAGACGTTCCCAATCCCGTTGAGCCATTTCTACATAGGCCAGCAGGTGGTGAGCCAGGCTCAGGGGTTGGGCTCGTTGTAAGTGGGTATAGCCGGGAATTAGAGTTTCTATATTGGTTTCAGCCTGATCGAGCAGAACAGTTTGGAAGATTTGCAGTTGCTCACGAATCTGGTGGATCTGGTCACGCAGATAGAGGCGTGTGTCGGTGCCAACCTGGTCGTTGCGCGATCGCGCCGTGTGCAATTTCTTGCCCACATCCCCCACCACTTCCGTCAGGCGTCGCTCCACAGCAAAGTGTACGTCTTCGGCATCAATGCCCGGTTGAAAGCTACCCTGGCGGTACTCCTGGCGAATCTGTTCCAGCCCCGTTACCAGTTGCTCGCCTTCTTCAGAAGAAATGATTCCGGTTTTAGCCAACATTTTGGCGTGAGCCTGGGAGCCGGTGATGTCGTACTCAATAAGGTTAATGTCGAAGCCAATGCTGGCATTAAAGCGGGCGATCGCCGGGTGCAATGCTGACTCAAAGCGTTGGCTCCAAGTTTGGGGAGGTGCAGTGTTACTCACGGATTCAGACCTGATAATCCTTAGACGGTGTGCTCAATTAAGATTTTGGATTGAGCAGGTGAAATCAGAATCTTACCCCGTTTCGTGGAATGCTGCGGTGGTCAAAGCAGCCATATTTCAATATGCGTCAGGGATAACTCAAAGCCGACTTGCGGGTGTGGTAAACACATCTACAAGCCGGCTTTAAGGTCTCGCAGGATGTTTGTGTGACGTATACAAGCACCCCTAAAGCAAGTTTTAGCTATAGGTCGTCACACCCCGCAACAGGTAGCCCAACACAAAGCCAATCAGCAATGCCCAGATTTGACCCGTTTTAACGAAATTGTTTATAGATCGCCGGAAGCCAGCGAACACATCCGTATCAAACTGCTGTGCTAACAAATCAAAATGACCATGGGTTAGGGATGTCAGCCAGCTTCCGTGGCTAACGTCGATGGTCGTGGCGATCGTCGTCGTATCTGGCAGGTTAGCCAGGGTATCAATGAGATGAATCAACATCACAGGTTCCTTACCTCACACAGGCTTGTCATGCCTCATCCTTCGTCAATGGGCTAACTGTATCAGAATTTTTGGACAAACTGACATCCTGCACCTGTTCAAACCACAACGGATATCTTTATTCTTCGTCGGCGTTGACCTTCATAACGATCAGGGTCATATCGTCCTCAGCCTGATGGTTGTCGCCAATAAAGGATTGCACCTGATTGAACAAATGCTCCAAAATTTCTTGAGGAGACTCATGCCGCAGGCAGGCCCACTTGAATGCTTCGGTGAAGCGCTCCTCGTCGAAGCGATCGCCCGCTCCATTGGCTGCATCTGTAAATCCATCCGTGTAGTAGATTAAGGTGTCGCCGGGGGCCAACTGCACCTGACCATTTTCGTAGTGAGTGTCTACATCCAGCCCAATCAACATGCCCAGGGTGTCGAGCCGTTGAATCGTTTGGGTGGCAGCCTGCCATAACAACGGAGGATTATGGGCCGCGTTGCTGTAGGATAAGCGACCAGTAGCCGTGTCATATTCTGCGTAGAACAGCGTCACGAAGCGGTTAGAGTTTTCGAGATCCGCATACATAACGTGGTTCAGATTCTGCAAAATGCGCGAGGGGGAGTGACCGTTCAAGACTTCAGCCCGCAGCATGCCGCGTAGCATTGTCATGATCAGCCCGGCAGGAACACCTTTGCCCATCACATCGCCAATGGCAATACCCCAGCGGTTGCAGTCATCAAACCCTGTTTTCTTCGAGCGAATTTGGTCTGAATTGGCTGGGATGAAGTCGTAGTAGTCGCCTCCTACCCGGTTAGCGGTTTGGCAGCGAGCAGCCAGCTCAATACCCGTGATGCGCGGACATTGACGAGGCAGTAGTTGATGCTGAATTTCTGCTCCGATCTCCAACTCCCGGTCCAAGCGCTCTTTCTTACGGAGCTCGACAGTCAGTTCGTCGTTGGCGATCGCCACCGCTGTCTGATCGGCCACTAGCCGCACCAGTTTCTGGCGCGTTTCTGTCCATTCATACGTTGGGTCGTAGCTAAAGACATAGAGCCGTCCTCGCTCTACCGTCTTCGTCAGAATGGTGGTGCCAAAGAGTTGTACACCAGACCCCAGACTATGGCTAATTTGGTGATCCAGAGCAGCCGTCAAATTGGCTTTTGTGAGGCCAGGGTTGCCCGCCGCTGTCGTGGTGAGCTGGCGAGTAACCGTTTCCAAAGCTTTCCGAACGTCCTGGCATTGAGTGCCATCCTGGCAGTGCACTCGCTCCAGCCGCATCTGGCCATTGGGCCGGTACAGCACCAGTGCTCCACCATCCGCATCGGTAACGCGGCTAGCAATCAGGGGTGTCAGTTCGAGGAATTGATTGAGATTAGTAAAACTCCGGAGGGCGAAACCCAGAGAGCTGAGCAAATCCTGTACTTTATTATGTTCCCGGTGAAGGCGCGACACGAGCTCTTTCAGCGCAAACACGGGGGTCATGTCAGGCGACAGGCTACTGCCGACAGCGTCGGAGGATTTGGACGATTTACGCGGGATGGGTGCAGTAGCCATTCAGGGGGCCAAGGAGAGCAGGAGAATGCAAAGCAGACAGATATTGGGATAGATTCTAACGAATGTCGGGGCGATCGCAATACTTCAAGTGGCGCAAATCAACCCGATGAATGACGGAAGTTTAGAGCATTAATACTAATGACTGCATTAGGGTTCCCAGAGGATAGGTCTTTGAATACCGTAAGGGGACAGGGGTTTACGTAATTTTCCTAAAGGTAAGGATGTTTAGAGAAGATTCTTCCTACAGCTGTCTTAGACCCGATATGAACCCCTCCTAGCACTCTTCCAAGGCAGGAAAAGGTTTCGTTCATACTCTATCTTCAATGGGCATAATGCTTTGAAAAGTTCTGTAACTCACTGATGCATGCTCTCAGATGCAAGGGAACAGTGAATATCAGAAATGGCTCACTCCGCTTATATCCAGGGTTTCCAGCTCCAACAGAGCTCCTGAAGCGGCTAGAATGGATATCCTACCGTTAAACGTGTAAGCGCTTCATGAAAACTTTGTGATTACACGGCAATACCTGGGAAGCCAGGTAAGGATTTATACGGAAGAATTTCCACGGAGAAAACCCCTACAATCTTGGAGCCATACGGAGCTGCCTGACGCGTCTTATCTTGTCATCTGCCATTAGAGCCATCTACAAACTAAATTGACCCTTGCAACCTTTATGACTGCTTCAGCCTTTGACACTCTGAGTCATTGTACGTTGCGCTACAAAATCACCCAACATGATGATGGTCTTATCCTCTATGTTTGGGAGCCCGCTACTCTTACCGAGGCCCGCGTACGTCCTTTTACTTTTATGGCCAAGCACCCCATTGGTGACAAAGAAATGGCCATGGAAATTTTGAGCCAGTATCTCAGTACTTATGAAGGCTAATCTTTAATTTGTCGCGCATCTCGCACAACAAATTATTGAATACCCCAGTACAGCATCTTCCAATCTCACAAACCTGAGTTCGATTAAAGGCATTTTCGAGTGCTGCGAAACATGCAGCACTCGAAAATGCCTATTTTGCCGTATGCAGAGCGCATGCCAAAAGGGGGATTTCAGCTTAAGCCCGAACGAAGGAGCTTGTATTAAATAACCTGTAGTTTTTTGGAAAGGGTGGCGTAGCGAACCCTCCCCCCAAAAAACCACAGGTCATTTTGTCGCTCAAAGCTTACACCGTTGTATTAGGTGTTGCACGCGTTCTGGCTATGCAGCTTTGAGCATGCCATCTTCCAAATGAAGCACGCGATCAGCCACATCCATGATGCGAGAGTCATGGGTCACCATGAGGACGGTACGATCGCGCTCCTTCGCCAAATTCCGTAATAGCTCAATCACAGCGTGACCGCTTTGAGAGTCAAGAGCGGCAGTGGGTTCATCAGCCATGATCAGAGATGGGTCTCCGGCAAGGGCACGGGCGATCGCCACCCGCTGCTTCTGTCCCCCCGAAAGTTGCTTTGGAAAACTGCGGGTTTTGTCAGCCAGACCGACCTGATCCAGCAGCATCAGGGATTGCTCGCGCGCGTCGCGGCGGTTAATCCCCTTCACTTGAAAAGCCAGTTCCACATTTTCCAGAGCTGTAAGTGCCGGGAACAGATTAAATCCCTGAAAAATAAACCCAATATTGTGTAGGCGGAATTGCGAGAGGCGATGGCGAGACAGGTGAGTGATTTCCTGCCCCAGGAGGTGCACCGAACCTGAGCTAGGCGTCAGGATCCCAGCCAGGATAGACAATAGAGTCGTCTTACCCGAACCGGATGGCCCCATCAGCAACTGAATGCTGCCCTCCGGCACCTCAAGATTAATGTGAGAAAGGGCTTGAAACTCCTCACCGCCCGCTTGGTAAACCATCCCCACATTCCGAGCAACGATTGCCAAAGGACGATGCGGCTCGGTACCGGAAGGGCGACGAAGGCCTGTCGGATGAAGTGTTTGGGAAACACGTGGGTCTACTTGCGATGCGGTCATGATGTCTAAGCAAAAGGGACAAAGGGTGGGGCTAAGGTTAACTTCAATAAAACGCCACACTATTACGGTGGAGATTTTGAGAGCACTTAGCGAACGGACAGTTGAGAGCAGCTTTGGCGGAAGACCTTAACCCTTGAAACAGGCCAGCCTTCATCTATCTTCACTTTAATGGGAGCATTTACAGCAGGCGGTAGTGTGTGAAACTTCATGCTTTGAAAACGATGGCTGGGTCAACATGGGTAACGCGCTGAATGGCAATCAATGCAGAGCCGACACACATCAGCACCGTCACCCCCAGAACTCCAGCGGCAGAGGCCGGGGTAATGAGAATGGCAATGCCCTGGGTAGCCAGCGTCCACATTCCCACGCCTAGACACAACCCCATACTGGGCAAATATCCTAGCACTGCCATCCACATAGCCTGCTCAATAATGATTCGGTAAATAACCCAATCAGAGGCTCCCATGGCTTTGAGGGTGCCAAACTCTTTGACGTGGTCTGTAACCGACGAGTAGAGAATTTGTCCTACTACTACCATTCCCACAACGACCCCAACCGTAGCGCCCAGTCCCAGGATGAAACCAATACCCGTGCGCTGAATCCAATAGTCACGGGTGCGGTCAGACATTTCTTCGCGGGTATAAGCTCTTAAATTGGGCAGGGCTTTATGCAACCGTTCTTTCAGTGCTTGCAAGTCCTGACCCGGCTCTGCCTTTACCAGAACATAGGTAATCGCATCTGTGCCTGTAAGGATTTTCGGTTCGGGTGCGGAGGTCGTGTCTGGGGTTCGCCGATACGCGTTGTCGCAGATCAGCTTTTTGTTATCCAAACGGCAATTGGTGGTGGAGTTGAAGCCAGCTGTCAGGTAGGCATTCGCGTTCCTTAGAGAGGCAAAGACATAGGCACTGGCAGGAAGAGACTGAGTACCCCGAGTGAAATCCACCACCTTAGCGGGGAGGGAGCTGATGCTGGCCATATCTCCCGCTTTAGACACCCCTAAGGATTTAGAATTGGCAGTATCAGGGATGACGGTGTAAGGCTCTTGCAGGTTTTTCAGATCAGCCGGGCTCAGCTCGCCGACGTTGAACAGGCTTCCGGCGGGATCAAACCCAATGATTTGAATGGGCGCAATTTCTCCGGTGGGGCCACGCCACATGGTCGTGCGGGTCAGCAACGGTTCTACCCGGCTCACCCCATCCACATCTTTCGCCTGGGCAACGGAAGAAGCAGGAATAGGCAGGGTCAATTGTAGGTTGACCATTTCCTCGGCGCTGAGCCAGATATCTGCACTGGAATCGTCGATAACTGTTGTGGTAGAACGGCCAAACCCATTAATAATACCGGTTTGAATCGTCACCAAGCTGACAGCAAACATAACCCCGGCCTGGGCCACTAAAAACCGTGGGATGTCTTCAAGCAGGTTTTTCCGGGCAACAGAGGCCATGGGGTTCAGTCCTATAAAACGGCGCCATCGGCAACAATCGCATGACAACTGAGCCGTGGACGCAGTAATCAGTAGCTAAGACTCCGGTAGAGGCCGGACACGGAAGCGATCGCAACCAACCCCCATCAAGCACAAGAAGGTGCACGAGGGGCGATCACACATCCCTGGATAACAGGCAGGATGACTGCCCCTGATTTCACTTTATCGGGAACGCCGAAGGGCTGCAAAAGCGGTGTGCCAGTGCCCTAATTGTCAAAAGATCTCTACTCAGGTGGATGAAAGCCAGCAGCGTTACTCTCATAATCCTGAAATTCAAGGGTAATTTTCATCCACCAATTGGGTATTTTTTTTATTCCGTACCCGTAGTCATTCTGATTTCGAACTTTAGACTCATTTTTCTGGTTAAATCATCAAACGCATAGCTACAGGGCGTTTGACGATTTAAAGATTTTTCTGGGCACATCAGGGCAAGCAAAGAATTATGGGACAGGCACGATGTTGTGCACCATGTCTGTCCCATGGATTAAAGCCCCTGATCTTGGGCATTGCTAAATGCAGGTATGAGATGGGGGATGAAACTACAGTTTCATCCCCCATCTCATACCTGCATTTAGCAACAAGTGGTTTTGCGGCGCTGAGCGTTGCAAGAAACAAGGGCCATGGCAAAAGGCCCAGTGTTACCACCAGGCCTTTTCGATGGACGATTGAGTTGACCGTTTTAACTCGAATTGAAGAATTGAACCAGGTGTACAAAGAACTAAACAGACGTGTTGAGATTGTCGAGAGTTTGTACAGATAACGAAGGCAGGATATCGGTTGCGCTCCACCAGTGACCTCTTGAAGTGGTTGAGGTAATGGAACAAAGAAACCAACGGGTTTATCGCGATTTCTGAGGTACGCTCGATGGTGCCAAAAGCCTTTTATTGCCTTCGCCTGAATCACAGCAGGAGGCACGGGCTGGATGTCAGTAGGGGGTTGGTTGGTTGTGCCTTGATTTATAAGTTATCACCCGATTGGGCGATGGGGAGGGGGATGTTGAAGAAATTTATGGGTCTTTACATGGCTTAATAAGGGCGATCGCCCCGTAATAATTGCATGAACAACTGTGTCATGGGTAGGGTGAACTACTGATGTAATACGAATGAATTTTCAAACGGCTTGCCATGCATCAAGTACGCTAGTGTGGGAACACCGTTAGCCAGACACGCCACTCCTGTTCCATGTCGTCACTGTATTGCAGCCAGGGGCATAACAACCAACCGGGTAGCCGGTTCTGCTCCATCTGCGGAGAAAAACTACAAGCTGTTTCCCCCAAGGGCGAGCCCAAAGGTGAGCTACCGAGCGGGACAATTTTAGGGCAGCGATATCAGATCACCCGGCTATTGGGGGTGGGCGGCTTTGGCCGTACCTATTTAGCAACGGATCAGAACCGCTTCAACGAGATTTGTGTACTGAAAGAGTTTGCACCCCAAGTCGAAGGGCAAGCGGCTATGCAGAAAGCCGAAGAACTCTTTGAGCGAGAAGCCGGAATTCTCTATCAGCTTCGGCATCCTCAGATTCCCCGCTTTCGTGAGTTACTGCATATCCACCTCGGCGGCCATCTACGGCTATTTCTCGTACAGGACTATGTAGAGGGACAAACCTATCAGCAACTTTTGGAGACACGGCGAACAACGGGCCAGTTTTTTAGCGAAGCAGAGGTAATTCAACTTCTCACCCATTTGTTGCCAGTGCTGCACTACATCCATAGCCAGGGAGTCGTGCATCGGGACATTTCCCCGGACAACTTAATTCTGCGTACAGCGGATCAACTCCCTGTTTTGATTGATTTCGGGGGCGTCAAGCAGATTGCGGCCTCTCTAGCGTTGCATTACGGCTCCTCTGGAGACACCGTTACCCGGTTAGGGAAAGTGGGCTATGCCCCAGCCGAGCAGATGGATACGGGCAAGGTATCTCCCGCCAGCGATCTCTATGCCCTGGCCGTTACCCTGCTCGTACTACTCAGTGGCCGGGAACCCAGCGCTCTGGGAGATTTAACAAGGGGTGACTGGAAACGGCAGGTCAAGTTATCCCCTCAGCTTCAGTCAATTGTGGAACGCATGTTGGGGAAGGACCCGCGATCGCGCTTCACCACCGCAGAGCAAGTCCTTCAGGCTTTACCGGGGGGTGCTGCATTGCCCTCTCCCCCAGTTCCACCCGTTACTCCCGCACCATCTCCCTCCCAGATAGAGCGAACGCGGGCGATCGCTCCCGCCACGCCCACGCCTGCGCGTGCCACTGCTGCGACGGCCACAGTGTCTCACCCGGCAGCCTCTGCACCACCCGTGCGCCGCCAGTGGAATCTATCATCCCTGGCAGCGGGGCTGGCGACGGTCGTGCTGGTGGGGGGCGTAGCAAGCGCCACCTGGGCCACCCGGAATCAATGGATTCCACTGCTGTTTGGCCCGCGCGATCGCACCGAAACCCCCAACCCTGAGCCCTCTGTATCCTCAGAGGAGCAGGCCCGTAAAGCAACGATCAGTGCCCGACGGCAAGAGTTAGGGGTTGACACAAAGTTTTTAATTCGCCTCACCGATGACACCTTCTACCGGCGCAATCCTGAGATGGCCGGACGCAGCCTGAGCCAGGATGAGTCCGATGCCCAATGGCGGGAGCAATGGGATGGAATCGCGCTGGAGTGGCTGGAGTGGTTTGATAAAAATCTCAGCTCAGCGGCTCGGAAATCCTTGGGGAGCTACGATGAGGGCGATCGCACAGCCTGGAAACGCGAGGTCAACCGCCTTAACGTTAGTAGCCGCGCCCTCAATGACCTGGCAGATGCCCGCTTCTACCATGCTTTTCCGGAATGGCGGGATCAAAAATTCATCGATGAGCCGATTGGTCAGGTATGGCAGGCCATTACCTTTGATCAGCTTCAGGCATTGAAGGGGAGCGATCGCCTCACTCGTATTCGTTTCAGCAAAGGGGAGTATAGCGAGAGCCTGGAGCGGAACCTGAAAGCAGGAGAAGGCCAGGTTTATATCGTTGACCTAAAGCAGGGCCAACCTGTGCGCGTCAATTTAGAAGCGCCTTCTGGAGCAGCACTCCTTTCCCTGTATCTGCCCGTTCCTACTCAGGAACTGCCTGTGCTGTTAGAAGACTCGTCCAAAACTCAGTGGTCAGGAGAACTGCCTCAATCGGGTATTTATGAAATCGTTGTGGTTGCTGACGGCGATCGCGAGTTTAACTACACCTTAAACCTAGCCGCTGATGAGGTCAGCACCGAACCCATTGAAGAAATCTTACCCAGCCCTGATGCGGATTTAGATTTACCCATTGCCCCCGGCAATTAGCATCGATAGCGGTATTCAAATTGGTGAAGTACAGAAGGTAGTGTGTGGCGCATCGCGCCACACACTACCTTCTGTACTTAAAAAGTTATTTTTTGGTGCGCATTGCGCACCAAAAAATAATCCTTTCAGCTAGATCTAAAACACACCCTATTATCCGCTAGGAAATAATTTGTGGAGAAGCCGCTTGAGCTTGCTAATGTCCACGATTACATCGCCGCTCTTCTGGCCAGAATCTGCTCCTGGTGCTGGCTCGCAGTAAAAGCACGCATAAGGGAAACCCAACGAACTGGTCATTTGATAAAAGCTTTCGGTAAACCAGAGATTGTAAAAATCAATAATGGTTGGCCGCTTCGGAGAAAAGATCATGTTCATTAACCCTGAGCCATGAGAACCCATGATTGCTTCGGCCTGGGCAAATAAACGCACTTCATCCGCAAAGCTCAGGGCTTCTGGTACATAGCTGACAAACCCGTAGGTGGAAGCGAGCTCCATCACCTCCGCTTCATTCACAATACGGCGACCGACAGCTTCTCCGCGTGAGATAAAGACACGGGGAGAGAGGGCAGGAGTCTTATCAGTGGCTGGCGGTAAATTTTTAATCAAGCGATTGCGGAGCCATTCAAAGGCACCGGGTTCGGACCAGTGCTGCTGACGGCGAAACGAGGGCATGATCAGCTTCTTCACCTTCAGTCGTGGCCCGTCCCAACTCTGATAGCGCTCCGGACCGTAGCCGAGTAGTTGAAGTGAATCCCGCTGCCAGGACTTGAGATTAGCGTGAACCAGAATAGGGACCTGCTGTCCCGTAATCTGCTCGTAGTACTCCAACCCCTCCAGCCGCGAGAGACACTCCATAAACCAGTGGGCATAGGTATGGCGACCCCAGGCATGGATCAGAGAGCAGGCAATATCCATCTCAGGAGCCTTCAAGCGGGTGGTTTCCCGCTCCACCAACATATGCAGCGGCAATGCCTCAAAGTACAGCGAGCCATTGTAACTGTCGGACATGACCGACTCCATGTAGATTTCTCGGTTGGAGCCGACACAAATTCCCAGCTTGCTCACCAGATGAACATCGCGCAACTCAGCCACAAAGGGCGCCTCCAGCTTGACAGATTGATACGCCATCTCGTCGACCAGTGGAGGTTTGTCCTCCTCTAACGTGATCGGAAGCGTTGTCTCAAACTTGTGGGGTTGCCCAAAGGTATGAACCTGGTAGGTGTCTGGATTATTCGCCATATCAGCGCGAGAGACAACCTTCAATAAGCCCATTTTCCAGAGCCACCCCAAAATTGTGTGACGTCCAGACTGCCGGAGTAAGAGAAGCTGATTCCGTAGAACTGCAGAGAATTTCATTGATTAGGTGCAGGGGAGTTGAGAGGGGAAGGTGGTGTTAGAGGGCTTCAATTCCTATCTGGCAATTTGTTCATTCGGGAGGTTTTGCAGAATTCGTCATAGCACATGGATTGTTTTTGCAGTAATGGGGATGAATTGAGTGTAATGAAGCTCTAGGAGGCTTGGCGGACAGACCCAGACGGTACAGTTTTCTTGGCGGAAATAGTATGAATCTTGCGATAGGCAATGTACTTGTAACCAAACAGGGCCGTTACGACTCCCAATCCAAAGGCTATTTTTCGTAAATCTTGAACAAAAAAGGCGCGGCCCATTAAGAAGTGGAAAGGCATGAAGACCATTCCCTGTACAACCCGTCCCGTTCCCTTGACCAAACGCACCAACCAGGTTTTTCCAGAGAGTAGTTCTAGATCGCTAAGGGTGATGGAATTGCCCACACGAAACGAACTGTGCATAAGCCATTGTATAGTCATGCGGCTAGGTGGAATGGGTTCGTACACAATGGCCTCATTGCAGCGAACAATCTTATTACCTGCTACTTGAAGCCGACAAAACATGTTGTAGTCTTCACTACCTGTCAGTGCAAATCGTTCATCAAAGACGGGGTTTAATGCACGCAGGCGATCGGCTTTGACCATCGCATTATTTGTCGCTGCCGTATTCAATACGGCACCTGTTGACTGCGATGGACGCTCAAAAAACTTTCCTTTGATAATCCAATCTGGCGTATCTGGGCTGAACTTGGGTTCAACAAACCCACTGACGACTTCCGCTTGATAGGTATGATGTGCTGCTAATAACTCATCGAGCCACGTGGGAGCGGGAATTTCGTCGTCATCGATAAAGGCGACAAAATCGGCTTCTGGGGGCACCATACTGACACCACGATTTCGTGCATAGGAAATACCCCGCCGAGGTTCAATGCCCCCAACCAAATTCCAGCGGAAGTTGGGTCCAACTTCCTCACACACCTTCAGGCCCTGACCCGAATCGTCATTTTCAACCACAATGACATCGACCTGAGGAGGCGTGTTTTTTTCAAACGTTAGCTGATTAAGACCGTTGAGCAAGCGCCGTAGTTCAACAGGTCGTTGGCAGGTAGCTACGCAGATAGCAATCCGCATGAATTCGTTCCTCAATAGTACAGAAACCACAACTGGAGTAGATGAATCGTTGATGTCAGCTCACGAGCTGCCATGTTCTAAAACGCATGGGTAGATACTCCAGTTCCTGCTGTACACGGATGCAAGCAGGAGGGCATTACCGACTCAAGGCTCTCACCTTTTTCAAAATGGCATCCACAAACTTAGGCCGCGATTGACCCGCAACCAACCAGGCGATCGCCGGTCTCGCCAGAAAATTTGGCATAATCCCTACCCACAAAAACCAGGCACTTAAGACCACTTTGCGTTTCTGGGGCAGGCGCGATCGCTGCCAAAGTGACATAACTCCACGCCAGGCTAAAGCCAGCCGTGAATCTTCAGGAAAAGGATGTTGGTCGGGTTCCAATACACGGGAGGCGATGCGATTGGTGAGATGGACATAGTCGCGCATCCCTGGCTCGGCGATCGGCTCATGGCCCGACTGAACCGATACTTGATCGATGTACTGGTAGCGCAACTTGTCATGCAACAAGTTCTTCCGCAGTTTGTTAACCCAATCACCCGATTGTGAAGCCCACAGATTGCTATCGTGAACCCGCCGCGCGCCCAATGAAATATCAAGGGATGTGACCTGACCAAAGAAAGGAACAGTCGCCACCAGATAACCATCGGCTGAAATGCGAAAGTCCATTTCAGGAATTGGCATCACTTTTTGCAGCGCGGCCCGGCTGAAGCAGGTGCCACTGGTGACTGAGGTACGATACCGCCCCTGGTTTAAGAGCAATTTCCAAACATCACCGCTATCGAAGGGAATTTCCATGACTGGATAGAACTCGATGAACGTTCCCTTCGCATCCACAATGCTGAGGCGGTATTGGCACTGGGCCGTGTCCGGTTGCCAATTTGCCACAACCTGTTCGACGGTGGTGGGATAGAAGTAATCATCTGCATCTAAAAAGAAGATGATGTCTCCCTTACTGGCTTGAAAACCAGCATTTAAGGCTGAACCCTGACCCCCATTCTGTTTGAGAACAGAGATAATGCGATCGCCATAACTTTTGATCACATCAATGGAATTATCAGAGGATTCATCATCGACAACAATGACTTCAACATGAGGATAGTTTTGGCTGAGCGCACTATTAATGGCTTCACCAATAAACTGACCATAGTTGTAATTGTTAATCACAATACTGACCAGTGGCTCACCCATAAAGATACCCCTAGCGTAATTGCATACGTTGACATTGACAGCGCACAACCGACAGCATCATAACCTCACAAAATTAATGAACCCTATACACAAAGTATTAATCATTAGCCGTGTGAAGCCGTTTTTGTCGGCGATTGTAGTAGAACACAGCGCCCCAGATGATGACCATGAGCAAGCCATCTGAAATTAGGGTGGCCCAGGATGCTCCTTTCCAGGAAAATGCCGGAATCAGCCAGAAATTTAGCAGTGTATTTAAAATGGCAATCCCCACCTGAAGAGCGCTTCTGATTCCCTGGAAGCCCGCTCCGGTTAAAGCATCTGCGCCAAATAAACTGATGGACTTGAAGAACAGTAGGGGCGCAAGCCAACGAATGGCACCAACCGCATCCTTATACTCATCCCCTAAAACGTAAGGGACGACGGGGGCAAAAAGGATCAGGGCGATCGATCCAACCGCACCATACCCTCCCGCAAAGGGAATCAGCCGTTTGGCAAACGCATAACTGCCACTAATTCCCTTTTCGCCATGTCTGAAGAAACGGGCGTAGGCTGCCGAGGTAATGGATTGCACCGGTACACGAGCAACGGTGATAATCCGATAGGCCGCCGCATAAATACCCGTTGCATTGAGGGTACTCAAACTGGCCAGCATGGTTTTGTCAATGTCGTTATAGACCGTTTGGGAGGCCAGCCCAATACCAAAGTAAATTCCATCTTTGATACCAGCAGGAATCAAACGGGCATTGGGTCGAGCCGGCCCAATTTGCCGATGAACCGCCCAGACACATTGGATCGCGGCGATCGCCGTACTCACCATATACAGCAACGACCAGGCCATCACCGACGGATTTGGAACCAGGGTCACGAACGCGATAGCGGCTACTAAATTCTTTGTGCTCAAAATGATGCTAATTCGAGCATTTTGAGCCAGCCGATCAACTGATAGAAATGCTTTAGCAGAAGCATCGATCAATTGCAGACAGATCAAGTCTGAAACGCAAAGGATCAAGATCACCAATGGGGAAATAGAAGCAGGCAGGATGAAATGACCGACGACCAAGGCAAGGAGCATCAACAGCCCCCCACAAATGAAGGTCATGACTACGGTGTTGCCCCAGTAGGTTCCAAAGAGGGAGCGATTGCGGGCAACATGCATGACCATGACATTCTCAGCACCGCAGCTGGAAAAGGGTGTGAAGATGCTGACCAGTGCTAATACCCCTGAAAACGCCCCGAATTGTTCTGCCCCAAGGGCACGGGCAATAATGACAAAATAGGCTGCCTGAATAAATATCCGGATACCTCTTGCCAATAGCATCCAGAGGGTGCCCTGCACCATCGGTTTTTTGGACAGAGCTTTGAAGCGATCGACCAAGCTTTGGAGTTGCATTGTTCAAGCAAGTGAAGGGGACATAGGAACGGTTCAGCGCCTCCAAAATGAACGGTTGCCATTGAACGTGAAAATTATTGCTGCAACAGCTCACGCGAAATTAAAGAACCTTAAGGGTTACGCGCTAAAAGCGGTGGTTCGGGAAGCGAGTCCTCTGTCGGGGTGCGATCGGGTAAGGAAATGGGAACCCGAGCGGCTATGTAGACAGAAATAAAAATCACCCAGGAAAGGGAATTTCGCCCCAGGATTGAACTCTCCGTTAAGTTGTAGAGCAGCAGGAAGAACGGCACCAACACACAGTAGAAGTTCTCAAAGGTGGAGGTTCGCTGTAATCGAACCAGGCCAAGGATGAGGGTTGTAAAGAGGGTATACAGAAATAGCAATGAGCCAACCACCCCCAACGCCAGGGTCAGATCCAGATAGCCGTTATGACAGTGGGGAGCCCTCCAGCCATAGTTCATCCAAATTTCTCCTCCCCCACTATTCCAACCATTCCAAAACGCCTCGTAGCCATAGCCAAAGAACGGACGGCGCTCAGCCATTCCAACGCATAAAGGCCATAGATCCGTACGTCCGGTTAGGGTTGCATCTTTACCAAAAAAGGACAGGATGGATTCGAGGTTGCTCGTGATCAGAGAATAGGACACACCACCGACTAGCAGGATGGCGATCAGGGCCAGGAGACGAATTTCAAATCGCCATCGCGTAACCCGGAGCACATTAAATGCTGTAACGATGTAAAACAGGTTCAAGAGTGCCGATGTTGACTTCGACATCAGGATCAAAAAGGTACAGAGCCCCAGGAGACCCCAAAAAATAATTCGGTTGCTCCGCTTCTCGGCTGACAGAGGAAGAAACCCCAGAACCGCGAATACCAGTGCTCGTCCAAAGTTATTTTTGTGAACGAAGATCCCTCGCCATGCCCCTGTATGGACACCTGCCATAACGCCGTACTTGGGAAGAGCGACAATAAAAATCAGGCTGAGCAGGACGATGATACCGAAGGTAATACTAATAATTCGGATCAGTTGTTGCAGGGTAAAACGAGTTCCCAGATAAACCCCAAACAGGGTCGTGCCAATCAGGGCAATCGAACGGGTTAGGGTGATTGAGGGAAAGTCTGACCAGAAATAAGACAAAACGGCCAGACCTGTTAGAGCCAGCAGGACCCGTCCTTTGTACAGGCCGTAGAGCGATCGCCGCCAGCGGTAGAGAACCAGCAGGCCAAAGACTACATACGTCACCATACACAGAAGGCGAACGAGGGCAAAATCTGGTTCACCAGCACCAACTTGATTCTCCCCTTCGCTCGCGCCACCCGTCAAAATGACCTGCAAAGGTCCACCACTGTAGAGGATCAGTGCTGCGATGGTGAATGCGTACTCGAAAAATTCAAATACTTGTCGTTTAGTCATGATGGTTGCCACGAAGTGAGGGCGATCGCCACTCGTTAGGCCGAGAGCCGCACGGTAGATGCGGCCCTCGTCGGACTAAGCTAAACCTGAACAGTCGGAGCAGCTTTTGCAGGTTCCAGCAAAGGCTTACCGTCAAAGTAGTCCGGAATGGGAGCACCCATCAGATTGAGAATGGTCGCTGGTAGATCAACGGGAGCCCCATCAGCAACGACGGTACCCGCTTCAATTCCTGGCCCCTGAATCATCATGAAACCACGAGCGCGGTGACCACCGGGGCGATTGAGTGCGATAGGACCAATCCGACCATAGTCGGGGCTATCCACAACATCTGTGGGAATTTCGTGCCAGCACACCACCAGGTCCGGATCGGGCAGTTTTGGATCCATATCCAGGGGATTGATGCGGGTACGAACCACTTCGCGTACCAGGGGTTTGCCTGTGCGACCGTCTGTCAGGCGGAGGAGCATTTCTTCCAGTTCCTGGCAAACCTGATCGTACTCTTCAGGCTCCACAATTCCATCTTGCTCACGCCCTTTCAGGTTGATCCGAATATGACCATCCGCAAAGGCTGGCATAGCAAAGGCCTTCATCTTAGGCCACAGGGGCTTGTACCAGAAAGCAGGCATCCAACCCAGCTCAACGCGATCGCGCAACAGAGGATAGGGAGACAGCAACCCGAACTTACCCTCCTCCAGGAATTGCTTGGGCAACCAGTTGTTTAAGACCCGCTTAATAGGATTGGGTTCGTGGATCTTGCGCCAGATTTCTCCAGCCCAAGAACCACGAATCGGCTTGGCAATGGGAGGAATTGGAGTTGTGCCTACTTTGCCCGGAGCCAAAGCGACCTGACCGGGGAAGTTATAGCGGTACAGCAGTTCTGCCAGGAAGAACATGCTCATCTGATCCGTCAGATTGGCCCCCATGCCATGAACAGAAAAGATCATGACGTAGGCATCTTGGGGAGCAGATTTGAGCACTTCACCCAAGGCCTGATCGACCCGCTGGTACGCCTGCAACATGAGGTCAGGCTGAGTCCCATTCTGGGTCAGGCGGCCGTGCAACAGGTGATCGGGTTGGCTGCGATCGTACAGGTCATGACCTGCGGTGTGGGTTTCACCCAATCCAGTCACAAAGAGATCCCAACGCTCTTGCTCTAACAACTCCCGGAGGATTTGAGTACGGGTGGTGAGGCTGTCGGCGATCGCCTGCTGCACCCAAGCCTTGTACTTATCACTCCACCAGTTACCACTGTCCCGACGCAAAACAGGATTCGTGCCGTACTTCTCGACAATACTGGGTAGCAGATTGGCCGGCTCGGAAACACTGGGAACAAAGGGAAAGTGACCGCCCCACCCCAGAACCTGAAGGCCATTTACCTGGTCAGCGAGCCCTGAAACGGGAACGTCAAAGGCCGCAACTCGGTATTTGTCGCCCAAAGAGTAAAATGGTTTGTATTCCTGGTAATCATAGCCGCCATGGTAGGCGTCACAACCGACACTGTAGGTTTTGGGGTCGTAGGTGATAGTATCCCAGAAGCCAGTTTTCTCAGGCAAACACCCGGTTGAGAACTGGACCCAGAGCGGCTCTGTTGAAGAAAATTCGACCTGGGGCGTTGTTTTGTAATTTACGTAGCCATGAATGTGAGCATAAGCACCACTCTGCCGGATACGAGCCAGAGTTTTCAGATGCCCCTGCTCCATCCACGGCTCTAGAAACTCTGGGTCTGCGGCATCAAGGCCAATTGCAATGACTGGGTGCTTCACTTTGCCCTCCCTGTAAATAAGCAAACAAATCTCGATTGCAGACTTCGGTCAGGAGTTTTGGATCGCTGTCATTCTCGGACAAATGCTTTCGATTCGTTTTGAAAAACAAAGATTCCGATAAACAGGCAGCTTCACGAAAAATTCATCTTAAAAGCCATCCAAAATACACGTAACCTTGCCAGCATCATGCTGCTTAGATGCTGGCTAATCCCGTTAATAAGCAATAACCTCATCACAGGATTCGCCTTCCATCTATCTATCGGGAATCTATAGCTGCTTTTCAGATGAAAATACCGAAGCAATAGAAACTACAGAAGATTCATCACAGATTATTACGGAGGAAACCGAGCATCTATGTATTTTTTTAGTAAGAAGGCAGATGTATATTTGAAGTTTCAGTAAAGAAGTGCCGCGCTACAGTACATTCAACAAAAGTACATCGCCCTCCAGATAGAAGACGCCTACTCGCTTGGGTAGATGTAGACGGCATTTTAGGGATTTAGGATGGTTACACTTCAGGTGCAAAAATTACGTTTAGGGGTTCAGTGTATATACGGTTATTTTTTGTGTCTGCCTCAACCTAGTTACCCTATAGGCAGAGCAAAATGAAGGAGGGATGTGTCTTATAGCGGGTTGAAAGAGTTGATTTTATATACCCTGTGCAACAAGTAATTGATGCCTACGTAAACCTTCTATGGTTCCTTCTATGGTTCGTACCTAGCCACTGGCTTTAATCACCTAACAAGTAGCAGAGGATGCTGAGCCCTAATAAATGCCTTTTTCAATAAGCTTATCTTGGCACTAATCAATCATAAGGATTGAATTCACCACTGCTTCATTAAGCGTATTCACTCGCGTCGTATTATTCACTGGCTAAAATATCACAGAAACAAAGGTTTTAATTATTAACTCCAGCATTCTTTCACAGGCCAATCAGCAATTGTGACAAACGTTTGAATTCAGTATCCAGAGAACTTATCAACTCACGGTTCATGTTTTTACAACCGCGTAATTGAACTGTCCATCAGGCATTTGAAAAGATAGAGATATGACTGTCAGAACTAGAACTTATTGCTAAACCTACCAAAGAAAAAGAAGTGTGGTACAAGATGATTGTGATGAATTTTGGTATATTGGACACAGTTTTTGAGGCAGGGTGAATTTACGTTCTGTCCTCTCGATACTTTTACTCGTCTGCTGGTAGTCCTCTCAATAGTTCCAGTTAGCGTATAGCTTTTCAAAACCCAGGCCAATTTCAAACAGCCTCTAATGTCCCATAGAAGGTTTTTATGTTTGAAGCGAAATCACTGTTTTCCGACTTTCCGTAAGCACCTTTCGCTCAACAACGTTCGTTGCATCCGCCATCAAACGCCAGCTTCTATCGAGCTAAAGCGTTACTCTGCGTCAGTTTTGTACACACCGTAAAAGTTTTTAAGGGCAACGTATTGTGTTGTCCTTATAAGTCCCTTGACTTGAACCAAGATTGTTTACCCGTACAAGTTTCTAGGAGCCAACGACATGTATAGAAATCAGTATTTCATGGTTGCTGGGTTGTCATCTCCAGATAGGGAGTTCGCAGGAATGGCTCCTATCTCCCTTATGGATTTCAGTATCTATCAAGGTCCTCACTTAAACCTATCTTTTACAAAGCATGAGTCAGTAGAGATCCTCCTGCTGGGATATGTCATTGATCCTCTAAACCCCGAACGGAGCGATCAAGAGGTCATAGAAAATCTTGCGAGAACTTGTAAAACTCAGAACAGCTTCTTTGAAGGAATTCAAATTTTATCGGGACGGTTTGTTCTAGTTTATAGAAACGAGTCATCCTTTATTGCCCTGGGGGATGCATGCAGCTTCAAGCAAATGTACTTCGGTCAACTGGATGATTTCTTCGTCATGACTTCATCTGAAGCCATGTTCTTGAATTATTTTGATCTTTCATTGCAAATGTCTTCCTTGAAGCAGCAGCATGTGGCTGATCCAAACTATAAAAAGCATGAACAGGCCTGGTTTGGGGATAAAGGCTTTGATGACCGTTTGTTTAAGGTTCTGCCCAATCATTACCTGGATCTAAAGGCGAAAGAAGTTAAGCGAATACCCTACTTCTCTCCCAAAGGAAACCTGAGCGAAGACGACATTATCAATTTTGCTTCCAGTGTTTTGAAAGGTACTTTTGCTGCCCTAATAAACAGAGGGTTGACATTGAAGCTAGCTTTAACAGCAGGTTTGGATAGTCGAGTTTTGCTAGCAGCATCTAAAGACTTTAAAGATAAGATTGAGTATTTCAGATTTAATCATAAGGTTGACGCTCCAGACACGATCATCCCGAGCCGTCTTGCCCAAACATTGGGACTCAACTATGAAGGCCTTACACCAAAATCTCTGAACGATACGTTCCTAGCTGAATACAAACAGGAGCATATCATTCCGCCCATCCTAACGAAAACGACTCATATTCAGCATTACTACTACCATTGGCAAGACAGAAACTACATCAGCATTAACGGAGGAGCGAATGCAGTTGCCAAAACCTGTTTTGGCATTATGAAAGGGAAAGTATCATTAGACATGCTAGTTTGCTTTAGCAACTACGCAACAGATAATGAATTCGTCCGATCAGAACTGAAAGCATGGTTGGAAGACGCCGCTGATTATTCAGAATCTTCTGGGGTTCCTCTGCTCGATCTGTTCTATTGGGAGCAACGATTGGGCAACTGGGGAGCAGACCAGCCTTTCCAGAAGGATATTGCCATAGAAGAGATATGCCCCTGCAATAACAGAAGTTTGATCGCCCACCTCCTACTGATCAATCCTTCAAAGAGATTGACACCGAACTATGAATTCTTTCGAAAACTAATTCAAAGTATGTGGCCTGAGGTTCTAACAGAGCCTATTAACCCTGGGAAAAAGTGGCCCGGAGAAAAGAGATTTAAATCGATTTTAAAGAGGAACAGCGCGCTAAACTTTGCTGCCAAGACAGCGATTTACAAAACAAAGAAAGTGTTTCAATCCTAGTTGAACAACTAGCTTTGTCTAGTTTGATGTGGGGATACTCATACTCCCCACATCAAAACATCGGCATGTTTTCATGACTCTAACGATATCCTTAAAGGTTGGGAGAATACACGTGATTCCGGACTTGTTGGAATAGAAATGGTTTGAGGGGGCGATCGCTCACCCAAAAATCCCTAAACCATGTCTCAAATTATTTCTAACCCCTACTTACAGATGGTTTAGACTTATTTCAGTCTTCATTTATCCATACATTCTCTCTCCGTGATGTATAGACGGATACGAGCTAAATAAGCTTTTCAAGTTCCTTAAAGTGCTAGTGGCAACCGAACCAAGGGAAATTAGGCACACAATATTTAACATTCTCCAAGATTTCAATCGGCGCCTGAGCCAGACATAAAAGGGATGGCAACAAACAAACAAAGAGGGAGCGTGGAAGTTTTCCTCTCTGCCTTGTTTTAAGCCCCTTTTACGCCAAAGAAACCTTCAGAACGAATTTTTCTACGTTTGGGAAATTAGATAAATTAGTGTTCTAATCGGGTCATTGCACGCCGACTATAGGAGTTGTTTATCGACTTAGCATGGTAATTTAATCTTCGCTAGCCCCCCAAGGCAGATTTTGTATCCTAGGACACAAAAAGAGGTCTTACGCCGCTCTAGTATCTGTGCTGATTCGACAATGCATAGAATTTCCTCCGCCTTTTCGTTGCGTTCCCTTCCCTGATTCTTAGGAGAACAAAATTTAATGTCCATGCAGTTTAATCGGCGTAAGTTCCTGGTCTATGGTTCCGCTGCTCTCGGAACCAGTATGTTGTTGAAGGCGTGTGCAAGTTCTTCCTCAGACACAGCCGAGTCGCCTGCGGCTTCGCCTGCTGCGGGCGCTTCGCCTGCGGCTGCCAGTGGTGACACGATTAAGGTCGGGATTCTTCACTCCCTAAGCGGCACGATGGCCATCAGTGAAACCACTGTCGTTGAAGCTGAGCAACTCGCTATCAAAGAAATCAACGCCGCAGGTGGGGTGCTGGGCAAGCAGATCGAGGCTGTGATTGAAGATGGTGCCTCTGACTGGCCCACCTTCGCAGAAAAAGCAACCAAGCTGATCGATCAGGACAAGGTCGTAACAGTTTTCGGCTGCTGGACTTCGGCCAGCCGGAAAGCTGTATTACCCGTGTTTGAGTCTAAGAACCACATGCTCTGGTACCCCGTGCAGTACGAGGGTCAAGAGTGTTCTAAGAACATCTTCTACACGGGAGCTGCCCCCAACCAGCAAATCGAGCCTGCCGTTGACTGGCTGCTCGAAAACAAAGGGAAAGAGTTCTTCCTGGTGGGTTCTGACTACGTGTTCCCCCGTACCGCGAACACGATTATCAAAGAACAGCTCAAAGCGAAGGGTGGCGCAACTGTTGGTGAAGACTACCTGCCCCTGGGTAGCACCGAAGTTACTCCCATCATCACCAAAATCAAGCAGGCTCTACCCAACGGTGGCGTGATCTTCAACAGCTTGAACGGGGACAGCAACGTGGCCTTCTTCAAGCAGATGCAGGGCGCAGGCCTCACCCCCGACAAGTATCCCACCATGTCGGTGAGTATTGCGGAAGAAGAAGTGCGTCAGATTGGCAAAGAGTTCCTCATCGGCCACTATGCCGCATGGAACTACTTCCAGACTGTTGAAAGCCCTGAAAACACCAAGTGGGTTGCCGACTTCAAGAAAGAGTACGGCGAAGACCGCGTAACCAACGACCCCATGGAAGCGGCCTACATCATGGTTTATCTGTGGAAGCAGGCTGTTGAGAAGGCAGGCACCACTGACCTGGAAGCGGTACGTGCTGCGGCTATCGGCCAGGAGTTCGCCGCTCCCGAAGGGCCGGTGAAGATGACCGCTGCTCACCACATCACCAAGACAGTGCGAATTGGTGAGGTGCGTGACGACGGTCTGTTTAATATTGTTTACTCCACCGATGGCCCCGTTGATCCGCTGCCCTGGAACCAGTATGTACCGGAAACCAAGGGCTTCGCTTGCGACTGGACCGATCCCGCGAAGGGCGGTAAGTTCAAAGGCTAAATTGAACGTCTGATTCAGGGCGGCGGTGCTTGGGCTGCCGCCCTCTTTTTATACCTGTAGCCACTCTTGGATAGGGCAGAGGGAAAGGGTGGATACGGTGCAGATGAATCCTTCTGCCCTAGCTCAGAGTGGCAATAGCCAGAATTCATAGGGAGAAAGCCAGTGTGGCAAGGGTTGTTTGATGGCCTGTTTAATGGCATCAGTATCGGTGCCGTTTTGTTAATCGCGGCACTAGGGCTGGCGATCGTTTTTGGTTTGATGGGTGTGATCAACCTGGCCCACGGCGAGTTGATGATGTTGGGCGCATACACCACCTATGTGGTGCAAAACGTGTTCAAGCCGCTGGGCGAACCATTCTTTAGTCTTTATATTTTTGCCGCGGTGATCGCCGCATTCATTGTCGCAGCGCTGGCGGGGTTAGCCCTGGAACGAGGGGTTATTCGATACCTCTATGGGCGACCCTTGGAAACCCTACTGGCGACCTGGGGCGTGAGCTTGATTCTGCGGCAGTTTGTCCGGAGTGTTAGCACCTCAATGGCGGTCAGTCTAACGTTGTTTTGTGTGCTGTTCTTTGGTGCCATGTGGGTTTTGAGCAAGCGCCTGGATTGGGAGCAGGTACAGAGAAAAGTAATTTCAATTCTGCTGCCCTTGTCCTTGGCGATCGCCTTCATCACCGGCTCCCTTCTCAACACCCAAGCCAAGCTTGCCAAGCCCTGGTTTAGCGCCCGTAACGTAGACGTCACTCCTCCCGCCTGGCTGCGCGGCGGTGTTCCCGTAGGAACGATGCAACTTCCCTACACCCGCCTATTTATCATTGCCCTGACGCTTCTGTGTCTCTTCGCTATCTACTGGTTCCTGCAAAAATCGGCCTGGGGTCTACGGATTCGCTCCGTCACCCAAAATCGCAATATGAGCGCCTGTCTCGGGATTCCCACCCAAAAAGTGGATGCCCTCACCTTTGCCCTGGGCTCTGGCCTGGCAGGTGTAGCAGGTTGCGCGGTCAGTCTGCTCGGTTCGGTTGGCCCTAACCTTGGCGCGAACTATATCGTAGACGCCTTCATGGTTGTGGTTGTTGGTGGGGTCGGCAAAATTGTCGGTAGTGTTGTAGCCGCTCTGGTAATTGGAACTCTCAACTATCTAGTTGGTTCAGGCACCATCACCCTACTGGTGGGCAGTGCCCAAGCTCCAGTCCTACAACCGCTGGTGGACTTCTTCACCTTCTTTGCCACTACCAGCATGGCCAAAGTGATGGTCTTCATTCTCATTATTGCCTTCCTTCAGGTACGCCCCGCCGGGCTATTCCCACCGAAAGGCCGTGCTGCCGAAATCTAATCCACGACCCATTACCGATTCCCCATTACCGATTACCTCTTCAGGACATAGGCATGGCAGTAGATACATTAGGCGGGCTTCAACGAGCCCGGCGATCGCCCAGTAAAGCGGTTCTTCTTGAAATCGGCATCGTGGTGGTGGTGGCACTGGTGCTGGCCTTTATCGTGCCGCTGCTGCTGTCCGATTTCCGACTCAACTTGCTGGGTCGCTTCATGGCCCTGGCGATCGTCGCTCTGGGCATTGATTTGATTTGGGGCTACACCGGGCTCCTGAGTTTGGGGCACGGCATTTTCTTTGCGTTGGGGGGGTATGCGATCGCCATGCATACCCAACTCCAACTTCCCAACGGGCAGCTTCCCGAGTTTTTTGGGTTGTACGGTGTGACGGCACTGCCAGCATTCTGGAAACCCTTCTATTCGTTCCCGTTTACGGTGGTGGCGATTGTCGTGGTTCCGATGATTGTCGCTGCGCTGTTTGGGTATTTAGTATTCCGTAACCGCATTCGAGGGGTTTACTTCTCTATCCTGACCCAGGCCGCTCTGGTGGTGTTCTTCAACTTCTTCAATGGTCAGCAGAAGTTGATCAACGGAACCAACGGTCTTAAAACAGCCACCGACAAGCTGTTTGGTATTCAGGTCAGCGAGATGCAGTCTGGCTTTTATGTGACCACGATTGTTTTACTAGCGCTAATCTACGGCTTCTGTCGCTGGCTCACCAGTGGTCGCTTTGGACGGATGCTGGTAGCAATTCGCGATGATGAGAACCGGGTACGGTTCTCGGGTTATGACCCGACCAGCTTTAAGGTACTGGTGTTTGCAATTTCGGGGGCGATCGCTGGGGTTGCTGGTGCCCTCTACACTGTCCAGTCGGGGATTGTATCACCCCAATATATGGACATTGCCTTCTCGATTGAAATGGTGATTTGGGTCGCAGTGGGCGGACGAGCCAGTCTAGTTGGGGCCATCCTTGGGGCGGTTGCCGTGAATTATGCCCGAGCTTTGTTGAGTGAGCAGTTCCCTGGAGTCTGGTCATTTTTCCAGGGGGCCCTGTTCCTGATTGTGGTGATGGTGCTGCCCAACGGTGTGGTGGGTTGGCTACGGGGTGAGGGATTGGATTTATTGCGGCGCATGTTCCGTAAACCGAAATATGCCAGCACCTACCCGTCCGTTGACCTGAATGAATCCATCCAAAAAGAGCGCAAGAGCATCGAAAAGTAACCCCTTGCAGAGCGAGCTATGACGGCTAAAATCCTTGAAATTGACAACGTAACCGTCAGCTTTGACGGGTTCAAAGCGCTGAATAACCTCAACTTCAGTATGGAGCCGGGGGAGCTACGGGTAATCATCGGCCCTAACGGCGCAGGCAAGACCACGTTCCTGGATGTAATCACCGGGAAGGTACGGCCTACCATCGGGCAAGCTCGGTTTAAAGGCCGCGATCTCACCAGCCTGAAAGAACACGAAATTTCGCGTCTTGGAATTGGCCGCAAATTCCAGACGCCTCGGGTTTACCTCAACCTCACTCCCCGCGAGAACCTGGAGATTTCTGGAAATCGCAACAAGACGGTGTTCAACACCCTGTTCAAAAAACAACCCAGCTCTGAGCGTAAAACCATTATCGAACTGCTCGAAACCATTGGTTTGACGGCTCAAGCCGATACTCCAGCGGGGCTGCTCTCCCATGGACAGAAACAATGGTTAGAAATTGGCATGCTGGTGGCTCAGGCTCCCGATCTACTGCTGGTGGATGAACCCGTAGCCGGTCTGACGGATGAAGAAACGGAGCGTACCGGTGAACTGCTGACCGCTCTGGCAGAAAGCCACTCCATTATTGTGATCGAACACGATATGGAATTTGTGCGTCAGATTGCCCGCAAGGTAACAGTGCTACACGAAGGCAGTGTGCTGTTTGAGGGCAGCATGAGCCAAGTGCAAACCGATCCACGGGTGATTGAGGTGTATCTGGGTTCTGCTCCCTCTATCTCAGCAGAGCAGATGACGCTGTTGCGGATCGCTGCTTCTATGGCCTGGAGCGATGGCACCCTGGAGCGTGAAGAGAAGGCTCTCATGCTGGAGCGTTTGAGTCAGCAGTTTGCGAGCGATCGCGAAGAACAGGCCCACCTTCGGGAGGAATTGGAAACCTATTTGGGCAAAGATATTGCTTTAGAAGATCTGGTGCCCCTTCTAAAAACCGACGAGGAGCGAGAACTAGCCCTGAAGCTGAGCTATGAAGTGATTTGCGCTAACCAAATCAATCCCAGGGAATCAGCAGAGTACCAGCGGCTTCTCCAGCTTTTGCAATTACCATCAGACGTCGTGAACCGGGCAGAACAAATTATTAGTGCGGGGTTAGCCAGATGACACAAACTATGACCCAAGCCCCCGTCGACAACAAGGCATCGGATGCCATGTTGCAAGTCTCCGGGCTCAACTTCTACTACGGTGAAAGTCATATCTTGCGGGATGTGGATATGACCGTGCCGCGAGGACAGATGGTCTGTCTGATTGGGCGTAACGGAGTGGGCAAAACCACATTACTGAAGAACATCATCGGTCTGCTCAAACCTCGTACGGGTAACATTACCTTCGATGGTCATGGGGTGACCCAGTTGTCTCCCGATCGCCGTGCCCGTCGCGGCATTGGCTATGTACCGCAGGGCCGCGAAGTTATCCCCCGGCTAACGGTGAAGGAAAACTTGTTACTGGGGTTGGAAGCGAATCCCAAGGGTCGTCCCAAAAATATCGATCAGGCGATTCCGGAGGAGATTTACGAGCTGTTCCCCGTACTGAAAACGATGTTGTCTCGCATGGGTGGTGACCTGAGCGGTGGACAGCAGCAGCAGTTGGCGATCGCCCGCGCCCTCATGGGTAAGCCTCAACTCCTCGTCCTGGATGAGCCCACAGAAGGAATCCAACCCTCCATCATTCTGGACATCGAAGCGGCCGTGAAGAAAATCATCAAAACCACCGGAATTTCGGTGCTGTTGGTGGAACAACACCTGCACTTCGTGCGGCAGGCCGATCGCTACTACGCGATGCAAAAAGGCGGTATCGTTGCCTCTGGCCCCACCCACGAATTAAGCAACGAAGTGATTCAACAATTCCTGGCCGTTTGATGAAGTGTCTTTAAGGTAAAGCGGGCGGTGTTGAACACCGCCCGCTTTACCTTAAAGCTCATCATGCTTCTCGGGTGATTGATGGGTGGGAATTTGAATGATGAATTCGGTGCCTTCGCCGGGTATGGAGAAGCATTCCAGGCTGCCACCGTGTTTTTCGGCGATCACCTGGTAGCTGATGGACATGCCCATGCCAGTGCCTTTGCCGATCGGCTTAGTTGTGAAGAAGGGATCGAAGATGCGTTGCATCACGCCTTTAGACATGCCGGAGCCGTTGTCCGCGATCGCAATCTGCACCCATCCTGGTTTAATTGTCGACGTACGGATCCGAATCTGGTTTGGATGCGCCTGTAGCTCTTGATAGCTGCGGCTGTGATTCTTGTCCTCCAGGGCATCAATGGCATTGGAAATAATATTCATAAATACCTGATTCAGTTGCCCGGCGTAGCATTCCACCAGAGGCAATTCCCCGTATTCTTTGATGAGTTCGATTTCGGGGCGTTCTGGTCGCGTCTTGAGTCGATGCTGTAGAATCAGCACCGTGCTATCCAACCCTTCGTGGATATCTACAGCTTTAATCTCAGATTCATCCATGCGTGAGAAGTTACGAAGCGACAGCACAATTTGACGAATCCGTTCTGTACCAATCTTCATCGAACTCAGGATTTTCGGAAGATCCTGCTGCAAAAATTCCAGGTCGTCAGTTTCGATAGCCTCTTCAATTTCAGGTACTCGCTGGGGATAGTGCTGCTGATACAAATGCAGGATGTTTAGAAGACTTTGACTATATTCCTGAACATGATTCAGATTGCCATAAATGAAATTAACGGGGTTATTAATTTCATGGGCAACACCAGCCACGAGCTGGCCCAGACTCGACATCTTCTCGCTCTGCACCATCTGAGCCTGGGTTCGTTGCAAGTCCTTTAATGTGTTCTTCAGTTCAAGCGTCCGCTCATCAACCCGATCTTCTAACTCCGCATTACTCTTCTCAAGGGCAGTAAAAGATTCGCGGAGTTGGCGAGCCATATTGTTGAAGGAGTGCGCCAGGCTGTTGAGTTCCTGAATGTTTCCCGTCCTGACCGTCTGTTCCAGATTACCCGATGCCATCGCCTCGCTTGCTCGGTTAAGCCGCAATAACGATTGCACAATCCAACGGGAGGTTAAAAGGCCGAGGATAGTCGCGATCGCCAATGCCCCAACACAGAGCACCACCGTTGTCCGAGTGTTCGCGTTGATCTGGGACATAAAAGTACTTTCGGGTACACCCATGACCAGTACCCAGTCCAAACCATTGGGTTCCTTCCAGGGCATGATCTGGACGTAGTAAGACTCTCCCTGCACATTGATACGGAGCTCTTCTTCCCCAGTAATGCCCTGAAGATTAGAGAAGTGTTGCTGAATTTGTTGAGTGGTCTCCCGGACTACAGGGTCAGAACTGGCAATACCCTTTAACCGCTGAACCTGATCATTCACCACCGTGTAAGGTGGGGCTTCTCCAGAACTCGCAATGAGCGTTCCATCCCGTTCCAAAATAAACACTTGGCCGGAGCGGCTAACCTCTAGATCCCGTAGAAACTCACTCAGCCTTGCCAGGGATACATCAATGCTAACCATCCCCAACAATTCGTTGTCGCTATTGTAAATCGGGCGGCCGGCAGACGTCGCGATATAAACCTGATTGGGGTAATTGACGGTGAAGATGGGTGACCAAATGGGTTTACCAGCTTTGATAGGTTCGGTGTACCAGGGTTGCTCAAAGTTATTCCAGCTCAGGGTTTCCAAGACCTTTGTGCGGTTTCCCTGGGCATCCAGCGCGTAGCTTTTCCAGTTGTTGGGTGGCTTTGCGCTCCAGTCATCCATCGTAATGGTCTTACCATCATAGCGAGCGGCTCCTACCCCCTCACCCGTCATCAGCCCAATGCCAATGTAGCTGACATCATAAATTTTCATTTGATGCCAGAAGTACTTGCCCACGGTTTGGCGATCGCGCACATCCAGTACACCCGTCTGAACCGCTTCCGCATTCACATTGCTCAGAGTTTGCGGAATGGTCATATACGAATCCAGGTGTTGATCCACCAGGCTGCCTGTACGATCCATCATCTGGACAGCCAATTCGTTCACGGCCCGCTGCCCATTCTTAAACGACAGGTATCCAACCAAGCTTACAGCCCCAAACACCTCTAGCACGAAGGGAATGCTGAGAATCAGCTGCAATGGAAATGTACGGGTACGAATGGACTTCATCATCTCCGGAGGCCTATGTCGAAGAAATACCCTGGGAACACAAGGGCTTCCCATAGATTGCCCGTAGAATCCCCGGTTCTACCAATTGCTTAGGTTTCGACCATGGGGATGAGATGTGGTGGAAGGGGCACGGAGAGCCCTCTTTCACCACACCTCACCCATACACCTAGACCATGACCTACCCATTCAAATATGACGACGAGATAGCAGAGTTGGCTCTGGAAAGAATCGCTATACTGTAGGCTTTCATTGGTTTGCACGTGAGGATCAGGGCATTATGGGCACCTGGATGAAGGAAACGGATAAAGCCATTTACCTGATGGAGGGGAATGGATATATTGCCTCTGTGATTAAACAGTCTTCTCAAACCAACGGGAAGGAAAAGGTGGCAGATATTACTCCCCTTAAAGCCTGGTTTGCCCGTCAGGATAGACCGGGAGGAATGACGGTTTCCGTCGGTACTAGAACCCTTGAGCCTGGGCCCGTACGCCCTGATGATGGACTAACCGTTGAACACAACAGCCAGCTTAAGGTGGTCAACGATACCTATCTCAAGCTGAGCCCCAAAAATTCCAGCGAGCTGTCCAATCAAGAAAAAGTTTTTGTTAAAGCCGACACGATTTTTAATGTCCGTTCTTATCAGGATGCCGGCAATTATCATGGGCGAATTGAACTGTCAGCACCCATCGCAGGTAGTGGAGCAACTACATCCTGGTATGTCTTTACACCGCATATTCGGTTAATGACGGACGCCGTTCTAACCGTTACTCACGATACCTACTTCAAGCTAGAACCCAAGCTTTCGTCGGCGTTGTCTACTTCTGCAAAAGCGCTAGTCAAGCAGGGTACTCCTTTTCATCTAGAATCCTTCTCTCCAGCCGCAAACGATCATACTCAAATTGAATTAGCAGATGTCACTTTAGGGCCAAACAACGGCACCCTCTGGTACGTCTACAATCTGCATTTCAAGGCTGAAGCCGATGGTAGTAGCTCTGGCGGGGCTGGTCATCGTGGCATGCAAATTCGCATCGTCAGTGATACCTATTTCACTCTCAGCCCTACTCCCCCCAATGAACTGCCAAATCAGCAGAAAGTTTTAGTCCGGCAAGGGACGGTGTTGAGCATTCAGTATTACACCGATGTGGGCAGTAAGCGTTGGCGAGTTGAACTCGTAGAGCCTACTCTAGGAGATGGTAAAACCACATCCTGGTATGTTGATACCCAAACGACCCGGCTGGTTTCCGACATCACTCTGACGGTTACCCAGGATACGAGCTTTAAGCTGGAACCCAAACAGGCATCGGACTTAGCCGATACATCCAAAATTCTGGTTCGGCAAAACACCCAGTTTCAATTGGTGACTCACTTACCTGCTGCGAACGATCACACCCAGGTTGAACTTGCCAATACCGGCCTTGGCTCACAGCAGGGAACGAGCTGGTACGTCTATAATCCACATCTTGCCATTGAGGGGCAACGGCAACTCCTGCGGGTCGTTAGTGACACGATGTTTAAGAGCAGCACGGCGAACTCCAGTGACTTGCCAGAAGATGCCAAAGTCTTTATTCCGCGCAACACCGTTTTCGAACTGAGTTCTTACCATCAACCCAAGCGAAATCACGTTAGGGTTACGCTGAAAGGCGCATCTCTTGGCTCCCAGAAGCGCAATACCTGGTATTGTTATGCCCCTGATATCTACATTGTGGGTACGGAAATTGGGAACCATCCGACGGACAGCAATAATGCCGGACGGCCTGTAAATTCGAGCGATCGCGGCATCCCTCTCCAGTTTCCCGGCTTCACGGGCACCTATTATGCCAACGATCCGATTCTGCGGGTAACCCAGTATGGGGAACCCGGGTACTTCACCTGGAGCGATGCGTTGCATGTCGATCCCACAACTGGGAATTACCGTCGTCCTGCTAGTGCCGATGTGATCTACGGTATTCAGCGGCTTGCCAAGGTGATGGAAGATATTCGCAAACGGTATGGCGATCGCCCCATCAAAATCAACTCCTGGTATCGCGATCCGGCCACTAATGCGGCGGTGGGTGGAGCGTCCCACTCTCGCCATATGATGGGCGATGCGCTGGACTTTGTGATTCCGGGAGTGCATCCCTACACGGTTTACGCGGACCTGGATACCTGGTGGGGCAGCAAAGGTGGGTTGGCGAGTGCCAGCACCTTTACTCACATCGATGTCCGAGGGTACCGCGCCCGCTGGGATTACGATTACTGGTATTTCAGCAAAACCCAGGAGAATTGGGGCACCTGGATTAAGGAAACCGACATTGCTATGTACCTGATGCGGAGCGGTGCCTGGATTTCTCGCATTATGAAATCCCCTTCCCCGGCCAATCCAGCGGAAAAGGTATTGGACGTTAACGTCATGAAGGATTGGTTTGCCATGCCCAATGCTCCCGCACGCATGACCATTTCCATTGGTACAGGTGCCCCGGAGCCGGAACAATGGATTGAACCACCCACAGGCCACACAGGGGAAATCAATGCAGCCGGTATTCAACTGATTAAGCACTTTGAAGGGCTCCGCACTACGGCTTATCAAGACTCGGTTGGAGTTTGGACGATTGGTTATGGGCATACCTCAATGGCCGGTCCTCCACGGGTTGCTCAGGGCATGACCATCACGGAGGCAGAAGCAGAAACGATTTTGAAACAGGATCTCGATGTATTTGAGCAAGGGGTTGCCAATGCTCTGACGATTACCACGAATGAGAATCAGTTTTCGGCGATGGTGTCCTTCTCGTTCAATGTCGGCTTGGGGGCTTTTCGTGGCTCAACCCTGCTGCGGAAGCACAACGCCGGAGACGTTGCCGGAGCAGCAGAGGAGTTTTTGCGGTGGGTGTATGCGGATGGTAAGATTCTGCCGGGTTTAGAGCGACGCCGTAAGGCAGAACGGGCTTTCTATCTGAACCAGGACTATCTTCAATTTATGCGAGGAGCAACAACCGCGAGTATGGGAACATCTGAGAGTACGGAAACGAACGCGAGTACGGGAACGAACGCGAGTACGGGAACGAATTATTCTCGTGTGGCGGCGGTGACGGCGGGAGTGGCGGCGATCGCAGGCTTGGCTTTCGGTGCCTACAACCTTTTCACGGCTCCTCCAAAAATCGAAGAACCTCCAGCTCAGGAAACCCCCAAAGATTTGACGGAGCCCGTTGGTTATCTGAATATGTTTGGCGATCGCCCCTGGGGTTAGGTGTTATAACAAGTAAAGTTCAATGCTTATGATAAAAAGTGGCGCGGCGCAAAGCGCCGCGCCACTTTTTATCATAAGCATTGAACGCGACATGATATTACTGCATGTAAGGATAGAATCTTCACATGCAGTAACCATTTTGATTATTCCTGAGACATAGATTTGTGTAAGCGATCGCACACTGTTTCCAATGACGATAAATCCACATCCGCACAGGATTTACCATCGTATTGGAATGGATTATCCAAATCGCGAATCAGTAATAGCAAATAGGTAAAAGACATCACCAACAAGCTTGAGACCACCAAATTTTCACTAAAGCGATCGGCCCCGATAAGTAAAAGGGCAACAACTGTCCCGACCAAAAAGATTTCTAGCAGGGCATAGGCTGGCCCTAAGAACTCGGTATCGCGAATGATGGCGATTTGGCTGACCAAAATGCGAATTTTTGCCAGCTCTGTTTGTGTTCGGCTGACAATGGGGCCATTTCCATGCTGAAGCAACCCGGCTAAATTCGCGTTCAATCGGTACAAGGCGGCTTCCACGTCATCAACGGGTTTGCCTTGTTGCAACCAATCTACCAGGCCCTTCGCAACGGCAATTAATTCGGTTGTGAGCGGTTGAGGGTTATAGTCCGGGCTCAGCTTTGCAATTAACAAACTGCTGTCCTGAATTGTTTCTAAGGAGTTGGCAATCTGTACGGGCATATTCGCGCTGTCATTAAATTCTCGCAGAGTGCCACTGAGGACAAAGGCAATCACAAAGGTTGCGGAGCCAAACAGTGCTGCCGTTAAGGAGTCAAAGGCCCAGGGTTCCCAACCGAGACGGTGCATGCCAACCTTGACCAGGCCAAACAGAAGGGTGAAGGGTAGCACCGTCAGAAATAGCCGCCATTTTGTCAGCGAGAAGGAGGACATCAACGAAATCCGGTAATTAACTCAACTCAATAGTAGTGTTCTAGACTGTGATGGGGTGTGGAGAAAGGGGCACTTCGTACCTCTTTCTCCACACCCCATCACAGTTTGGAAACATTCTCTTAAATTACCGCATTCTCAAATATTGCCGAGGCAATAGGAGAATGGTCGAAAGGTTATGAATCAGGTTTATTCAGAAGAGGGATAGCACGATGAAAACTATTGGGCTCATTGGAGGCATGAGTTGGGAATCGTCTATCGAGTACTATCGCATCATTAACGAAACCACGAAGGCTCGATTGGGAGGGCTACACTCGGCCAAAAGTGTTATGGTTTCAGTTGATTTTGCCGAAATTGAAGCCCTTCAACATCAGGGAAAATGGGAAACTGCCGCCACCCACATGATCGAAGCAGCCCAACAGCTTGAACGGGCTGGAGCTGATTGTATCGTTCTCTGCACCAACACCATGCACAAGCTGGCGGATTCCATCCAGGCCAACACGGCCCTGCCGTTTCTCCACATTGCCGATGCTACGGCTGACCGAATTCGTGACGCAAGGTTACAAACAATTGGTTTGCTGGGAACGCGATTCACCATGGAAGAGGCGTTTTATCGCGATCGCCTTATCCAACATCATGGGCTAAACGTACGAGTGCCGGAGGAGAGCGATCGCCGCACCATCCACCGCATCATCTATGACGAACTCTGTCAGGGCATCATTCGCCCGGAATCTAAAGCTCAGTATTTAGCCATTATCGATACCCTGATTGAAGCAGGAGCTGAGGGAATTATTTTGGGATGTACGGAAATTGAATTGTTGGTAACAGAGGGGGATTGTTCCATCCCCCTCTTTCCAACCTCGCGCATCCATGCCGAAGCCGCTGTAGATTGGGCATTGTCAGCTTCAGCGTTGAAAGATTAGAGATTGCTGGAGCTGTTTTACCTTTTTCTTGAGCTGACCATTATCTGGATGATCCAGGAAGATGATGGAAAGCGGAATGGATGCATGCAGGTTATTGGCCAGATCGTCCATGAGCTGCTGGGGTGCAACCTCGCTTTCAATCAGCTGTCGTTTACGAATCACCCCTAAGATAAAGAAGCGATCCTCAGGGAAATACTTCATCTCCTTCTCAAACAGGTAAGCCTCTTTAACCTGCTTAAATGTGGCAATTCGTTGCTTCAGATCATTGAGCTGGGATGCTTCCAGCATGGGGGGCTTGATTGTGTCTCGAGCAGTTACCCTTGCTCGTTCCTGCTGGGCTTTGAGTACGGTCTGATAATGTTGCTCGGCCTGATCCCGGTATTTATCGGCTTCCTGAATTTTCCCTTGGCGGTGGAGGAAGTGGTAGATCAGTTCGCAGCCATCAATCAGCCAGTCTTTTCGTTGTGCGATCGCCACTTCGATACAAGCAATGCCTGATTGATCGGCTCGACTCAGGAGAATTTGCCCCAGGGTATAGTTCCCCGCAGCATGGTTGGGATGCATCTCTAACAGATCTTGCAGCCGGGGAACTGCAGCGTCTTCTCCCTGCAATTCCAGGGTGTAAAAGGCCCGTTCCCAAGCATCTTGCTCTGTTAGGGGCTGTTCTGTAGCTTTTTGTTCTAGGGTTTTCAGCTTACTTTCAACCTCCTGAAAGTAGGCGTATCGCTGTCGCCAGGATGTGGATACCTCATCCTTCCAATCGCGACTGAACTGCGCTACGAACTGCTGTAATTCATTGCCTAAAAGCTTCTCGGCAGCCGTGGTTCTAACAGGGGGAAGTTGGGGTAACTGCTTGGATGATTGGATGGGATAGCCCAGAGATTGGAGCCGATCGGCTAAACAGGGGTGGGTATCGGCGTTATTTGTCTTTTGGGCAAGGGCTTGTTCTACCCATTGCTCGCTTGTTTCTCCCACAATAGGCTCACGCAATACCGTGAACATGGAGGAATACACGTTACTGGGCGGGTTTGCCTGGCTTCTTCCTTGCTGATGAATATTAGACCAGAAGGATGTTTCCAGAAAACGAGCCTTAATTTCAATGCTCACAAGCGCTTCGGCCAGATGATTGGCCCCTACCAGTTCAGCAGCACAGCGATCGGCATCATACTCATTGGCCCGTGCCAGGGTGAAGGAATAGGCGTTGAAGGAAGGCCAGTACCAATCAATGAACTTATCAAAGAGAACAGAAGCTCTTCCTTCGTTTTGGCGCAAGCGGTTGTAAATTTGCATCCAGGTTGCACGAATTCGATAAATCCATCCACCGAAGCGGGAATGATTGCCCGAAAGATGGCCTAACTCATGGGCTAAAACAGCCTTAAATTGTTCAACGGATAAAGACTGCATCAACGGCAATCCAAGCATCAAATAATTCTCATGCCAACCCAAAATTCCCAGGCGGGGCACTTGCGCAACCGCTGCATTAAAGCGCTGATCTAAGAGAACTTTGTGGAACCGAGGAGCTTTAAGTTTTGTGGTCAATTCATCAATCAATGCAAAGAGCTGAGGGGCTTGACGACGATTGAGCATTAAGCCCTGGGGAGGGTGGAATTTGATGAAAAGCGATTGTACAATCATCCAGGCTGGAACCAGCAGAAAAGCAATCAGCTTGACGGTGCCAGCATGAACTCGTTGACTATGAACGATAAATAAAATAATGAGCCCAACTAGGGCGAGTAGACCCGCTAAAACTAGAAATAAGTAACCATAACCCAGGGCTGCAAATAGGGCCACTCGTAAGCGGTAGCTCCCAGGATGTTTTCTTGAGAAGGTTTCGAGCTTTTTGACTAAAGCGTCAAACTGTTCCTGGGTAACGGCCATAAGTAATGTAGTAGTGGAGACCTGATGACATTCAAGATGTCAGTTTTAACTCAACCTGTACAGCATCTTCAAGGGCAGTTCTTTAAAAATTTACGTTGCATTCTGTTTCTGTAGATTTTTTGTATATAGCATTGTGAGAGAGGGAGCAGACTTTGTCTGCTCCCTCTCTCACAAATCATTTCATAAATAATCAGGACTGCTGTAGGAGCATTTTTCCCATGCAATATTGCTCAAGAAACAACGACAGCAACTCAATATCTTGCATCAACCCGAATACCCTTCATTTTGCTGTCGGTTAGCGACAGCAAAATGAAGGGTATTCGGGTTGGTTTGGCATTATTTGATGCGATCGCGATAATGCTGCCAGAAATCTTCCCACCAACCCTCAGGTTCCTCGTGGGGGCCATCATATTCTGTGGGGCGACCCCGCAAGCCATCCACCACCAGGCTGCCTACATAATCGGCATCGTCGTAAACTCGCGCGATTTGCTGACGAATTTGCTGGATGTCCTTCTCTGACACGACGCCGTTGCTGGTGGCCTTGTAGAACTGCACCGTTACGCGGATAGGAAAGCGATCGTCTCGTTCAATCGGCAAACCCGCAATCTCTGTAAATGGCCCCTCGACCGCGCCATGACCAATAACGGCCTCTTCCACATTGCTTGGCCCCCGAGCAGCAGACCCCATCGCAGCAGAGGGGGGAGATACCATCGTGATATCGGCATCTTCAAGACCAAAATTAGCAGGCTGACGCTGGCGCAGGGGCACTTGAATTAGCATCACCATGTTCAAGCCTTCCTCACCTGCGGCACTGGCCTGTGAGGGTTCACCATTTGGGTTTTCGGCCTGGTAGTCGCTCAGGCGCTGGCCTGTGAGGCTGGCGCGATCGCCATTTTTGTTAAAGAACAACCGTTGCCCCCAGGTGCGCCCGGCCTCAAATCCATCCCGCTGATTGTCGATGACGGTAACGCTCGTGCCCTGACGGGTCACAAGCAACGTCAGCACCGCTGGGTCGCCGGGGTAGGACTGGTAGTTGAACAGCACTGGGTTGAACTCAGCCATACCCTGTTGGGGAATCGGCAGAAAACAAGCCTGGGCGCTGACAAGAACATGGGTATCGCGATCGGCCAGGAGCGATCGGCCACGGCCCGCCCAGGAATCCGGCTCCGTCAGATAATCCCGCAGGTTATCCAACACCTCGCGCAGGGGAACGGGTTGCAGGTCTTCCCCTCGCTGATTACCCAGAGGCAGGAAAAACTGATCGATGTCAATATCAGCGGACTGATCCGTAAAGTTGGGATAGCGGATGACGGGCATCAGATGCAGCGCGTAGTCGTCTCGAATGGGATGACGCTGTTGCACCTGAATGGTCATATCGCTGATGTTGGGGCCAACCGCAGAATTCTGGTAGCGGCCTGTATCTTCCCAGGTGACGTTGAGGATATCGAGGCCGTAGCGGTTCGCCAATGCTTGTGCTTCCGGATCGCGGACCATGTTTACCGTCTGCTCAATAACACGATGGTATGACTCATAGTCGCGCACATCTTCGGGTGGGTAACGGCGGGAGGTGGGGCGATTGGGGCGCTGTTCGGATGGGGCTGGGGTTATTCCTGGATCTGGGGTGATGTTGTTGGCAGATGCGTTGGAGCGGCTGATCGCCCCATACACCAGCCAACCACCAGCGGCTATCACAACCAGAAGAAATAGAAATCGCATAGGGTGTTACTGTCCATCTGAGATGAATCGTTGCCTCAAAATTAGGCGATCGCAAGCGTGTGCGATCGCCCGGTTTCAGTTTTCGATACACCGGCAGAAAAAGCGGATCCGGAATTTGAAAATCATCTCAACAATTGTGGAGAGGCAGTCTCTAAAGCAACTTCCTCACAAGCATTGATCAGATCAGGACTTACACAAGCTTGTTATCTCTAGTGCATGGTGTTGTGTGGCGTGCTTCACAGATCCACAACACCATGCGTCAGTCCTCAGATAAAAGATTATGTACTCCGAATACCGAAGTAGGTGATGACTAATTCTTCTGTTCCCGTATTGGCAACTTCGTGAACTTCTCCCAAATCCACCGTGACACAGACGCCGGGACGCAGTTCGTAAGGAATATCATCAATGGTGATGGTGCCATTTCCCGACTCCACAAAAAACACCTCATACATGTCGGCATGGGCATGACCGGGAGCCACAGAACCGGAAAGCAGACGAGCCTGGGAAAAGTTTGTCAGCGCTGGCAGATCACCAGGACGCAGCATAACCTTTTTGCGAATCGCAGGATTATGGCTAACGCCTTCATCAGGCAGGGTGGGTAGAGATACGTATTTCATGGGTGAAGAATGGAAGACGCGATCGCTTTTTATTATGCGATCGCCTACCCTCCATCCTGAATTGCCAAACCGCCGACTTTACGGACTCTACATTCTGCGCGAAAACATTCGCCTCTACTCCAGCACCTTCTGGTCGGGTAGGGTAGGAGTAGGACAAAGCGCCTACCACACTTAGGATCACGAATAAATTAATCTGTAATTCTTGTTGTGAGGTTGTATCCATAGGGCAACTGCACAAAACCCCACAAAACAAGCAGCAATCCACTAGGATCACAGTAGCCGCTTTCGGGTTTACGCCCCATGAACCTGCCACTCAACGAAACACGCTCTATTGAAATTGCTCAGGAGATCCAAAGTAAGGCGAGCCAGTCGTTTGATAATGCCTATCGGGCAGCATTAGTTCTAAAGGGAGCCACCTATGTTCAGGGGTTCGTTGCCGTAGCTTATGGCCCAAGCCAACCCATTGAACATGCCTGGCTTGAAATGGATGAAAGTATCATCGACCCGACGCTACCGCACTTCAATCGGGCGACTCAAGATATTCATTACTTTCCCGCCCAACATTTGAGTATTAAGAAGCTAAAGGCCATTATTGAAGAGTCTCAAGAAGATTATCCAGAGGATGATCCTCTACCCATTTATGGCGCAGCACCTTACGAGTATTACGGTGAGGTCATGTTAGGAGGAAAAGACTACTTGAATGCGTTTCAAGCAGCTGAAGCCAAGTGTAAGGAACTTAAGAGTACCCGCGAGAGGAATTAGCCGGGGCGATCGCCTCTGCTGCCTCTAAGCATCTGTCTGAGAGGGTTGATTTTTCGTGCCTGAAGGATACGAAAAATTAACCCTCTTAATAACTTTTCAAACAGCTTCAGGGCTTACGCAAGTCCACTATATATAGAGCATTTGTGTTGTGGGTGGTGTGCCAAGCACACTACCCACAACACAAAATACGTAAGTCCTGAGCTTTTAAGAATCGCTTGAATCGATCAGTTCCATGTTTTCGGCGCGGAGGATTTCGTCGCCATTCTGCCAGACGATGAGGGTGGTGGAGCCTTCGCCATCGTCTGTTACTTCAGAGGAGAGGGTGTAGGCATAGTCGCCGTTTTCCCAGGACATATTGCAGATACCGTCGCGACAAACGGTGAAGCCATCCGTGAGCGACAGGCAATTCCCATCGGAGTCACAGCCGTAGTAGGTAAGGCCACCTGTGTTGTTGACGCCATCCCAGCTTTCGATGCGACCGACGGTGACTGTCCAGTCGCCATTACTCAACACTTGCCAGTTTTCGCCCAGCAGTACGACATCGGAAATCAGGGTTTCCTTGCGGCTGCGGCCACAGGGTTCGGCGCTTTGGCAATCCGCCACATTCTCTTCGCTATAAACGAAGCGAACATTTTGGTTAAGCAGCTCCTGCTGCTCACAAATTTCAAAGGTGGCACCAATGTCGAACTCTTGCCCCTGGCGATCGCGCACTACCGTATAACACATCAGATCTCCCGATTGCAGCGAAATGATCTGCCCAATTTCGGGATACTCTGTCGTCTCCTCGGCCTGGGCGATCGCCTCAACCTCCTCTGCCTTCTCTGCTTTCGGGTTGGTGGCTGAAGATGCTGCGGCTACAGCTACAGGTTTGGAGGACGAAGCTGACGATTCAGGGGCAGACGACGATTCTGCAACGGTTGCACCACAGCTGGAGAGGAGCAGGGCCAGGCCAAGGGCGATCGCCATCATCGGGTTCTTCATCGTGCGTCCTCACAGGAGTGTGTGCAGTTGTAAGCAAGGGTGCCCATCATAGGGGCGATCGCCTGCCATGTTGTTAGGGTTGTTACAGATTTATACAGTGGGGCGATCGGCTTCTCCATACAAGTATGCAAATAGAATACTCAGGACAGCAGCTTCCGACCCCTTCTTAGCAAAAGGATTGTGCGGCAATGCATTACAGCTGCGTTGCTTCTAGAGCATTTGGATCCGGGTTGGGATCGTTGCACACGCTCACAAGCAAGCGTTCTAGCAGCCTAAAATACGGCAGATCCATCGACGGGCTTCGTTAGCGCCTCTCAAAATATCGATGGGATCGACCCTATTACGGGACGACGATTCGTCTTCATCTTCAGGTTCTGCTTCCTGACTACCGGTCTCGGGTTGAGGCAGTGGTTCCAGAGAATCATTCGGTTGAGGTGATGGCGATGCAGATGGGGTGATGATCTGGGGTAATGACGTGGCAGAGTCTATCGGATAGAGCCGTGCTTCAAGAAACTGGAGATAACAATTTGCACGCTGCGTATGACAAGTCATTTCGACAGCAAAATTATTGGGATTTGTTGGAACTGCTGGGTCCGCTAAATCGAGAACGACGTTGGCTGTACTCCCGGCGCGCAGGTTGCGATAGGTCTGCCTGAGGTTGCCCCCTTGATAGACATCAATCGTTAAGTTCACGTTCTCGCGCGCAGCGTTGTCATCAATTCCCATCTGTAAGCCGACTAAGCTGTAGCGACTTGCATCAGCTCGACAGCTCAGGGTGACAAAATTGGCGTTATCGTAAGTTCCAATGGCAAAGAGGCGATCGAAGATCTGGCGATTAATGGAGACTAATGTGGTTTGGTCATAGATCTGGCTCTCGTTTGTAGAACCTGAAATTTGACAATCTGCTGCTTCGAAGAGACTCGGTGTGAGGTTAGTGCTTGTTTCCTGAGTTGGGGCTGGAAGTGTGGCTCCCTTAGGGACGGTAAAACCAAACGTCCCTACAAAGCAGAACCCAAACAAGAATGCCATCGCATACCAACGGCAGGAACGTTTGGATAGTCTGCGTTTTGAGACCTTGTAACCTACGGTTCCAGACTTAAAGAACATTCAACAGTATGTTGTGAGTGGAGTCGCACGTTGCTGATTTCTGCCATCGTAACCTACACATTCTAGGTGTTGCCGCCTGGAGGGATACCTGTTTTTTACGACAATGAATCCAGACTGCGTATTGCTATCACCCGATCCAAAGAGGTTGTTCGAAAAGTTGATTTTGCGTGCGCTACGCACACGCAAAATCAACTTTTCGAACAACCTCTAAAGGCTATAGCTGTTGAATGTATCCCATTTGGCCCACCCCCTACCCCCCTCTCCCGACAAAGGGGGGACCGGAGCGAAGGAGTTCATTGGTTGTTGAAAAAGGATTTCTGGCTGGATCTCCCTCCTCTCGGAAGAGGGGCTGGGGGTGTGGGTACGAGGGCGATCGCTAAAACCAACCACTTGTACACACACGGCAGTTCCTGAAAGGGGAGAAAGATTCAGAGGTTTACGTCAGGTTAGCTGTAATTTTTCCAGCGATCGCCGACAACGCAACAACTCTGGGAGAGGCCAAATAGTTTTGGCCAGTGGGATCACCGCTGCGGCCTTTGAAATTGCGATTGGTGGCATAAATACCCGCTTCCTGGGGGCCGAGAACGCCCATACCGGCATTAATACAGGCTCCGCAGCCTGATTTTAGGATGGTGGCTCCGGCTTGCTCCAGAATGTCGAGGTAGCCGAGGGTTTCAGCTTGCTGGCGCACTTCCTGGGAGGCGGGGACGACGAAGAGGCTGACGGTAGGAGCGACGCAGTGGCCTTTAAGGACATCAGCGGCCTGGGCCAGATCATGCAGCTTGCCGCCGGTACAGGAGCCGATGAAGGCGCGGGTAATGGGTACGTCGCCCAATTCGCTAATGCTGACAACGTTGTCGGGTTTAGGTGGGCGGGCAATCTGCGGTTCCAGATTGCTCAGGTCAAAGGTGTAAATGCGCTCGTACTCGGCGTCAGGGTCACTGGTGACTTCCTCGAAGGAAGTTTGGGTACGGGCTTGCACATAGGCGCGGGTGGTATCGTCGGGGGCCATAAGACCGCACATCGCGCCACCTTCCACGGCCATGTTAGCCAGGGTCATGCGTTCGTCCATGGGCATCTGGTCGATGATACTGCCGCGAAACTCCATCACTTTGGCGATCGCCCCATCACAGCCAATCTGCCCCAGAATGAACAGCATGATGTCCTTGGCGCTGATGTGGGGTGGCAGCGTTCCCTCCAGGTCAAACCGCAGGGTTGCGGGAACCCGCAACCACACATCCCCGGTGGCGAAGATATTCGCCATATCTGTTGTGCCAACTCCGGTGGAGAAGCAGCCAAACGCGCCATAGGTGCAGCTATGAGAGTCGGTGCCAGCCACCACCATACCCGGACGAATAAAGCCTTGCTCCGGCAACAGCACATGGCAAATTCCTGCTGCTTCGCCGGGGGAAATCATATCCAACAAATGACAGCCCTGCTCCTGGGCGAACTGCGCCATTTGCTGATACATCAACGGTGCTTTGGGGTCGTTGCGGATGTCGTTAATCTGGATAAAGTGATCGGCAACAAGGACGATGCGATCGCGCTCCCACACTTTCGCGTCTGCCCCAAAATGCTGATAGAAAAGTTGGCCTACAGGACCGGCGATCGCATCGTGAGACATCGCCAGATCTACCTTGGCAAACACCACCTCACCCGGACGTACATAGGTATTCCCCGAAGCTTTTGCCAGCAGCTTTTCCGCCATGGTCATGGGGCGGGGGGTCGTAAGGCTGGGAGGAACGGTGACGCTGCCCTGTCGCCGCTGTTGATTGAAGGGAAAGAGGCCGCCGGATTGGGCGATCGCCTCCACCACAGAATTTGGTTGGGACTCACCCAAAATCTCCAACGGCAGGCCAATATTGATGCTGTTGCGATAGAAAATTTCTGCGAAAGATTTGGCCCGGACAAGCCGAATACCAGCTGCTTTGATGGCGATCGGAGCAAACTCACGGCTGGAACCACATCCAAAATTATGACCGGCTTCGATGACGTCATATTCCAGCAACTTGCCTTCGCCAATCACATGCTCCAGAGCATAGCGTTTGAGGTAATCGGGGTCGGCATTGGTGCCCCGCTTGGCGGGGATGATGTCGTCGGTATTGATGTCGTCGCCCAGATAGAGAACCCGGTCAGTCATGGTTGGAGGTAGGGTAAGGATGATCGTGTGTGGGTGTTCTAAGGCATCCTACATCGGTTTGGATGGGGGCGATCGCTAACACCTGTTTTAGTTGTTGTTCCATACGCTGTGCGTGCGAAAAATCAACTTCTCAAACAGCTTCCAAAACCTAGTAGGCCACCACATAGTTTTTGACAGGCCGCTAATTTTGACAGGTGGGGTATGGCGGGCAAAGCCCGCCATACCCCACCTGTCAAAATTAGCGCGGTGAACTACTAGAAACCCGGTATTTCTAAAAACACCGGGTTTCTGGGCCTATTGCAGTCCGATGAATGAGCCTGGACCGTTTGCCTCAGGGCGTTTGCCTTTTAAGCTGAAGCCGTTCCCTGAAGAACCCGCGACGCAACTGCAGTTGGGGTAGTCAATGGCGCAAGGTAAGGCTTGAGGATAGCGGCTAACCCATCGACATGGGGAGCCTTCAGCATCGAGACGTGATAGCCAGAGCTGTGGTGTATTCTCAGGTCGCCTTTCACCAAATGTCCCCAGCCCAACGCCGGATCGATAAACCAGGCTTCATCTGGGTCGGGGAGTTGTGCTCTGACCAGCACAACATTACCCTCGTACGGCTGTGGGAGGTATCGTTGTAAAGCCTGCCGATGGGCCTGACTCACAGTGACGCTTTGAGCGCTATAGGCCGTCGTCCCTTCGGGAGCCTCAGGGATGCCAAAGAGCGCCTGGGCAGTGCTACTGGATGTCTTAGCAGCGTTGCGTCCAGAGCGCTTACGTACTTTATCTAGTAAGTACGATGGGCCGTGCTTCAGAAGCAGGCGGGCATGGTTTTGCAGCTTTTCCACGGGAGGAACTTGACGGAAGAAATTGCGCCCTACGGCATCCAGCAGAATGACCTGGGCTACATCTTCGCCCTGTTGAGTCAGTTGTTGGGCCATCTCGAAGGCAACGTTGCCGCCAAAGGAATAGCCTGCCAGATAATAGGGGCCATGGGGCTGAACGGCGCGAATTTCCTGAATATAAAAGGCTGCCATATCTTCTACCCGCTCAAAGAAGGGAGATTTCCCGTCTAACCCACGAGCTTGCAAGCCATATACAGAATAGTCAGGCCCAAGGGCACGAGCTAGCTCAACAAAATTCATCACATTGCCGAAAATGCCATGCACGCAAAACAGGTGTTTAGGGGTGTCTAACGGCTGTACAGGAATCAAACAGGGCCAGGAGATAGTTTTGCCTTCCTGGCGCAACACATCAGCCAGTTGACTAATGGTTGGGGCCGTGAGTAACGTTGCCAGGGGTAGGCGAACGCCCGAAATTTGTTCTACATGGGCTAGCATCTGTGCAGCCAGAAGGGAATGACCACCTAACTCAAAAAAGTTGTCCGTTGTGGTGATAGTGGAAACGCCTAATACCATTTTCCAGATGTCCCAAAGCTGGATTTCCAGGTCACCATTGGGCGGTTCAAGGGAGTCGACAGACTCGGGTTGGAGCAGGTCTGGGGCCGGAAGTGCCTTGCGATCGCGCTTCCCATTTGGTGTCAGAGGAATCGCTGGCAAAAACACAAACTGAGACGGCACCATGTACTGAGGGAGGCGATCGCTCACAAATTTCCGTAACGCTATCGTCAATGCCGATTGTTCAGCCGAGGTCAGAGGCTGTGAGGCAACCAAATAAGCCACCAGCCGTATTTCTTCATCATTGTTGGATGAAGTTGCTGTGGACCGAGCCGACACAACCGCCGCATTGAGTTGAGGATGAGCCTCCAGGATTGATTCAATTTCTTCAATCTCTATCCGCATGCCCCGCAGTTTCACCTGAAAATCCTTGCGGCCTACCAGTTCAAGAACGCCATCCTGAGCTTGACGCGCTAGATCTCCAGTCTTGAATAGGGTCGGCAGAGAGAGGGGTGAATTCGCCCCATCCCGTTCAGCCCAGGGATTGGGTACAAAATTTTTAGCCATCAACTTCGGGCGATTTAAGTACCCCTGCGACAGGCACCCTCCAGCTATGCACAGTTCACCAATCTCGCCTGGGGAAACCTCTTGCCCCGCTTCATTCAAGATGTAGGCCCGATTGTAAGCATATGGTTTCCCAACCGGTAGAAACCCGGTTTGGCGATCAAACGTGGCTGGAACAGCATAGCAAGTATTGCCAATGGTTTCGGTCTGACCATAAACATTAAAAATTTGAGGCTGGCACTTCAAGGTTCGTTTGAGTGCCTGAATCAAAGCACTCGGTGTTTGTTCCCCCGAAACAATAACCACCCGAAGATGCGCAGGTATCAGCGCTTTTTGCTGGGCCAAGTCAAGCGATTCTAACGCTTTCAAGCCATAACGCCAGATAGACGAGACGCCATCCGAAACAGTCACTTTGGCGTCCTGCATCAGTGCAAATAAGCGCAGGGGATCTTTCACCTGCTGCGCACTGGCAATCACAACTCGCGCACCTTTCGATAGAGGTACCAGCAGTTGGCGAATCGAGGAGGAGAAAGAAAATGATGCAACATGCAAATACACGTCATCCGCCTGTACCGGCAGAAGTTCTCCTAGCGCTTGAATATAGCGGGTGACAACAGCTCGGGGCATTTGCACCCCTTTGGGTCGTCCTGTAGAACCCGAGGTGTAGAGAATGTAAGCCAGGTGATCCGGGGTAACAGACGATAGGGGTGGTGTCATAGGTGAGGAGGCGATCGCCTCCTCACTGCCTTCAAACGTCAGTACAGGGACGCTAAGCCCTTGCCAGCGGGAAGCGAAAGTATGTTGAGTGAGCACCAGTGCGGGCTGGGTCTCCTGCACCATGAAAGACAGGCGTTCATCGGGATAATTTGGGTCGAGGGGGAGATAAGTGCCACCTGCTTCCAGGACACCCAGAATACCGAGCACCATATCGATGGAGCGATCGGCGCACAGCCCAACCACTACACCGGGTCCGACTCCTCGTTCTTGCAAATAGTGTGCAACTTGATTAGTCCGTTTGTCGAGCTGCTGGTAGGTCCATTGCCGCGTAGCATCCTCCACAGCAATGGCGTTCGGTCTTTGCTGCGCTTGCCGTTTCAAGAAATCATACATAGCAGACGGAGGTGAATGAACTAAGTTGCTAGTGCCAGATGCCAAAAGTCAGGCGGTGAAAATATCTAAAGAAAACCTGAATTTTTGATCAAGGCCTCGTTTGGTTTAACACTTCGTTGTATGAAATGGCAAATAAAGAAAAAGTTCCCATGAAATTTTGTGAGAACGACTCCACATTAATCGGTGTCCAGAAAATATTTTGGCAGTAGCCAAAGGCCGTAAGCCAGGCCATAGCCATTCCGCAAGATTCCCTTTCGTTGAGTGTGCATATTTCGTATCTGCCCAAACCCCGCATACTTTAGGCGACGTGACCAAAATCGGCTAGTTTACCAACCCGATGAGGATTTTACTGCTTCCCCGAACCATTAGCGTCTGACATGCGGGCCATGCTCCAAGCTCATACTGTTCCTGTGCAAGACTACATGAAATTCTTTGAATATCTGTAGAAAACCTGGGATTAAGGCGATGATGACCGGATTTACATTCAATTAGCTTCTAAAAATCCTCACTAGTGTTCTGACAAAGCGTTAGAAGTATTACTGGAATATTCTCAGAAGTATCAAGCTGATATACACATGTGCTTCTTGAAAAGAGCCCACCAGCGTGAATAAACTTATCACCAAATGGATAATCCGTTGCTAAACATTTGCATTAAGTTTGGATTAAGTGCTGAGGGTTGCGTAGCACTTGAAAACGCCCATTTTATGCGCATTGAGCACACACAAAACGGGCGCTTTAGCTTATTCCAAACGGAGGTTTATTAGAAAGCACCCTGGGCAACTCAAATATCCATAACCTTTGCTGCCCACTGCAAATGCTTCCTTAGGATACCCGCCCTTTAACCTTTGGCCCACAATACGCCGTCAGCAGTGGTCATGACACTCCTATGCCCAATTGATGCTTCAAGGCGATGAAAGGGCGATCGCCCCAAAAAGCGTGCAGGGCCACACCGTTTTCAGGTGCCTGCTGCCTGTACCTCGACCGATCCTCGAAACATATTCATACCGCACGTGAAGGCATAGGTGCCGGGTTTATCGGGGGTGAATTCAATCGGGGTAACTTTGTTAAGCGCCAAGTCCTGAGCAACATGAAAATCAGGAAACCGTACAGATTCCAAACAACCGCTGGGGTCTTTCCGATCAAAGTTAAGACGTACAGGCTGACCCGCTTGAACAACAATGCGGCTGGGTTCATAGCCTCCATCCACGGTAACGGTGATTTCCTGAATGCCACCTGTTGCCACTGCTTTCCGTAACTTCGTTTTAGTCCCCAGGAACCACCACAATTCCAAACCAATCAGCCCCAGTCCTCCTAGCGTTACAGCGACCTTGCTTGTAAGAGGTTGATCGATACGGCGAACGGTGGTTTCCGCAGGGGAAGCCGTGTGCGATTCGGTGTGCGGTTCACTTGCTAACGCTCCAGACAGTGAACCCGATAACACACCTAACAGAAATCCAAAGCCGGCCAATGTTGCGAAGAATGTGGCTTTGCAAAACATAATTGTGTCTCCTCAAAATTGGGAATGAAATGAGCCAGGGCAGATTTCATGGGAGTTCAATCCGCCCTGATGACAATTAGCTAACCGAGTGCCTTGGGCCTGAAGTTGCGTAGCCGCAATGCATTGGTGATCACGGAAACCGAACTGAAAGCCATCGCGGCCCCTGCGATAACGGGGCTAAGCACCCAACCAAACACGGGATAGAGAAGACCGGCGGCAATCGGAATCCCGGCCGCGTTGTAGATGAACGCGAAGAACAGATTTTGACGAATATTCCGAATGGTGGCACGACTGAGTTGAATCGCTGTGACAATACCTTGCAAATCGCCTGAAATAAGGGTGATGTCACTAGCAGCGATCGCCACATCGGTTCCCGTTCCAATCGCAATTCCCACATCTGCCTGAGCCAATGCCGGAGCATCGTTAATGCCATCTCCCACCATCGCAACCACTCGCCCTTCTGCCTGAATTGCTTCAATCGTCGCCGCTTTCTGGTCGGGGCGGACTTCCGCAAAAATCCGCTGGATGCCCACCGCATGAGCGATCGCATTGGCAGTGCGCTGGTTATCTCCCGTCAGCATGACCACCTCTAAACCCATCCGTTGCAAAGCCCGAATCGCTTTTATAGACGAGGGTTTGACAGCATCAGTAATGCCCATAATCGCTTCAATTTGCCCATCTACAGCAATCCAGATCACGGTATGGCCCAGGCATTCTAACCGTTCCCCCGATTGTTCTAAAGCACGGGTATTCATGCCCTGCTCGTTCATCCAACGATGGGTGCCGATCTGCACCCAGCGATCGCCCACATAGCCCTGAACCCCACTTCCAGCGATCGCCTCAAACTGTTCTACATGGCTCAATTCTGCCCACTGAGTTTGCGCGTAATGCACCACCGCTTCCGCCAGGGGGTGTTCTGAATGGCGCTCCAGAGAGGCCGCTAAGCCTAACAATTCAAGTTCATCATGCGTACCCTTAACCGTTACAAAATCGGTGACGGTAGGCTTACCCTGGGTAATTGTGCCCGTTTTGTCGAGAACAACGGTTTGCAGTTGGTGTGCCAGTTCCAGCCTATCGGCCCCTTTGATCAAAATACCGTTCTCGGCTCCTTTGCCAGTACCCACCATGATGGAGGTTGGGGTCGCCAGTCCCAGAGCACAGGGACAAGCAATAATCAACACCCCCACCGTACTGATCAACGCCATGGGCACGTTACCCATGATGTTGTACCAGAAGATAAAGGTGAGGATGGCGATCGCTATCACAACAGGCACAAACCACCCCGTCACCTGATCCGCCAATCGCTGAATGGGAGCTTTTGAACCCTGAGCCTGCTGCACCAGCTTGACGATTTGTGCCAGGAAGGTATCTTTACCGACGCGAGTGGCCCGGAACTTGAAGCTACCCGTTTTATTGAGTGTGGCTCCGATCACTTCATCACCGGGTTGCTTTTTGACAGGAACACTTTCCCCGGTCACCATAGCTTCATCCACGGTAGAAGAACCATCCACCACGTCGCCATCCACCGGAATCTTCTCCCCAGGCCGTACCAGAATGATGTCGCCCAAAGTCACGCTTGCCAGGGGCACATCTAACTCTCGACCATCGCGGATGACACGTGCGGTTTTGGCTTGTAACCCCATGAGCTTACGAATCGCTTCAGAGGTTTGCCCTTTGGCACGGTTTTCCAACATCCGTCCCAGTAACAGCAGGGCGATGATGACAGAAGCCGCTTCGAAGTAAACATCTGGGCTCAATCCCTGCTCGATGAACCATCCCGGGAAAACGGTAGGAAACAGGGAATAAAGGTAAGCTGTACCTGTTCCCACTGCGACCAATGTATCCATCGTTGCGGTGTGCCGCTTTAACGCTTTCCAGGCGTTAATAAAGAAAGACTGACCCGCCCATAAAAGTACCGGAGCCGTTAAGACCAGTTGCAAAACCGGATGGTGCAACACCATGGGAATAAAGGGGATAGCTACACCGGTCATAGCCGGTAAAGAACCCACTACGAGCAAAGCGCTGATGGCACCACTCAGCCAAACCCGACGCAGAAGTTGGCGTTGTTCACGCGCCCGTTCCTGCCGTTCTGCATCATTGTCAGAGGCCAGCACATCATCCCCTATGGGAAGTGCAGTATAACCAGCTGCATCGACAGCATTTTGAATTCTGGCGACATCTGTTGCATGAGCATCATAAGTAACGGTTGCTTGCTCTGCACCAAAGTTTACACTGCATGTTTCTACACCAGGTACAGAACGAATGGCGTCTTCAATCGTGTTGGCACAGGCCGCACAGCTCATACCGCGCAGTTTTAAGGTTGTATTTTCCATTGAGCTTCTCCTCAGAAGCAACGTGAAAAAGGTTAGAAACGTCTATGTTTTGTGCACTTCTGGCATGAATTAATGTTGTTAGCCTGTGCTCAAGCGACTCTATAACCGGCATTAACAATCGCCTGTTTTACTGCCGAGATCGTTGCTTGCGTGTCTACCGTGACTTGCTTCGTTTTTGGTTCGGCTTGAACTACAGCAGTAGGATCAATCGCTCGAATCGCTTCTGTAATGGTTTCACCGCAGGCTGAGCAGGACATGGTTGGAACAGTTAGTTGAAACGTCATAATTTTGTTCTCTCAGGTGAGTGTGATTTCATGGTGCAGTCTCCAGCCCACTAGAGAGTCAAGGGGGTATGTGCATTTCTTTCAATAGTTAGAGGAGATCGCCTTTCCATTTCCCTAGGCTGAGGGTGAAACGTAGAAGCACTCTCCCTGGAGAAGCACCATGCCGATTCAAGATCTGTCTCTCAATCAGCTCAACGATGAAATGTTGCAGTGCATCCAAAATTGTTTGGATTGTCACAGCATCTGCTTAAACACCATTACCTACTGTTTGCAACAGGGCGGCCACCATTCCGAGCCTAACCATATTCGTTTGATGATGGATTGTGCAGAAAGTTGCCAAACGAGCGCTAACTTTATGCTGCGCAACTCCGACCTGCACAGCCGTTTCTGTGGAGCCTGCGCCGATGTATGCGAGCGCTGCGCCCAGGATTGCGATCGCATGTCCGACGACATTCAAATGAAGGCCTGCGCTGAAATGTGCCGCCATTGTGCAGAAAGTTGTCGCCGCATGGCAATGGCTCACACGTGAGGCAACAGGCCGAATTCAAATATCACAAGAAATGTTTAAAAGGGTTGTTTATTTGGGTGCTTCGCACTTGAATCAACAACCCTTAGTTTTTTGTGATCTCAAGCCACTGAACAATGAGGAGTTTTAGAGGGTTAATTTTTGAGTCTTGTACCAAGGTGCATTACAGGAAACAAAATCTTTTGCTTACGAATGAGTTAATTTTCTAGGGACTTCTCGCATGTAAATTAACGCTCCTACAAACATCGTTGAATTAAATACGGGAAGATACTTTGTAGAATGTTTCAGCACACCCATTTGTAAGGAAATAAGATAGCTGACTCATTCAGATATCTACTTCATCGTGTTATTCCTGGAGGGTTTGATTTGTGGAAGACAGATTCATTAGAACGTTTGTCTTATTTTGTATTCTTACTATTGTCTTTGGCATTCTTGAGCGTTTCTGGCCCAGCATTCCCAACCAACCTAGATTGCGACGCGGTCTAGGAACCGATATTCTCTACTGGTTTGTCACCCCAATGGTAAGCCAGATACTAGCGATCGCCACCGCTGCCATTCTACTTCTGCCTTTCTACCTGCTGATCGGCAGACCCCTGGAACTCAACAGCATTCTGGCAGGCTACGGGCCGATCGCCAAAATTCCACTTTGGCAGCAAGGTTTAATTGTTATTTTCATTGGTGATTTCATTGGGTATTGGACTCACCGCATTAACCACCGCATGCCTGTCCTGTGGGGCTATCACGCCGTTCACCACAGTGCAGAAACTCTTGATTGGTTATCAGCCGTTCGTGTTCACCCCTTCAATGACATGTTTTCAAAAGGGCTGAAAGCTGTACCCATTATGTTGCTCGGCTTTTCACCTCTAGCGGCTGATTTATATTCACCCATCCTATCCAGCTATATCGCCTTCATTCATGCCAACGTGCCCTGGCATTATGGGCCATTTCGCCATATTCTTGCGAGTCCTGCCTTTCATCGTTGGCATCACGAGATGGATAGAAGAGCCTGGGGCAAAAACTACGCCGGTCTATTCCCCATTTTTGACGTTATCTTTGGCACCTTCTATCTTCCCCTCGACAAGCAGCCTCGCGAGTTTGGCATCGATGGTGAAACCATGACAGAAAACTTTATTGGCCAAATGCTGTATCCAATCCACTACTGGAAAACCCTCTGGCAAAACCACAAAGCGAATAAACAACTCCTGGAAAAAGAATCATAATTTCAACTCAACTAAAGAGCTGTCAAGAATATGGGCATCCAGAGGGTTGCCCACATTTCATATCCAGTCACCTAAAGTGCCCATTTTGGCGTGCGCGCCCCGTACGTCAAAATGGATGTTTTCGAGTGTCGCGCGTTGCACAACACTCGAAAACACCCTGAACCCCAACTCAGGTTTCATAAGACATCTGGTTGAGTAGCCAATTTAGGTTACAAGCTCATTTAGAAGAATTGAAGACTATCAAAATTCCCAGCCTCAAGCTTCACACCGGTAAATGTAGCATCCTTTAAATTAGCTTTGTGAAAACAGGTGCCCACAGCTAGACGGACACATCGATAAACCAGCCACCCGCCCTGTAATGTCAGAAGCAAGTACAACACAGTTGATAAAGCCATTGATAGCCCCGGCAGGAGCTCAGCAACTGCAAAAAAGGCGATCGCCCAGGCCCCCATCAAGAGCGCAAATCCATAGGCAGCGATCAGACTCATACTGAAAAACGCCGCCCACCGGACGGGGCCACGGGTCGTCAAACTGAGCAAGAGGGCTACAATTCCCCCTAAAACCGCCCCCGCGATCGCCCAACGTGAGTCATTATTCGTCCAGATACCGGCATAGCAAAAGCCAGGAAGCGCACCAAACCAAAGGCCGACCAATCCCTGCCAGAAGCGACGCAGACGAAGCCGCGATTTGGGAGGCGGAACCGTTCCCAGTCCTGCGATCGCCAAGCTGCTATACAGCACCAAGACAAAGAACCAGCCATTTTCAGCCGGGGTACGCCCCAAAGCACCAAACATGAGGCGAGTCACGGCATCAGCCAGCAAGAGGATGGGAGGTATGACCCACAGCAGCCGAAAAAGCTGCCGGGGTGTCCAGCCCAGGGTTGCTCCATTGAAGCAAGCTCCTTGTAGTGAAGCCTCGCTGAAATCACAACCCCGCAAATCTGAACCGCTGAAGTCGGCGTGATCAAGGATGCGGTTGCGGAAGGAGCGGTCGCGCAGGTCACGATTCTGAAAGTTCAACTCTGGGGGCGATCGCATAGAGGCTTTAGCGCAGGGGCCACCAGGACACCTTATCGCGAGTTGCGCTATAAACTTCCTTCAAGCCCTCAGGATCTTCCACCTGAACCAGGTCACCTGAATCTGAAGATTTCTGCTTTTTCAGCAACCCCACCTGCGTCATACCCTTCAGCACCTGCTCAACGGTACGGGCATTCAATTGACACGCATGGGCAATGATGTCGATGGGCAAATCAAAGGCAAACGTGCCATCCCCCTGGGGCTGACTACCCAGAGTCCGCTCTTGATAAACCAGTGCTCGCAGCAGAGACGCTACCGCCTGAGGCGGATAGGTGCTGCAATTGAGCAGATGGTATTGAAACTTCTCCCGTAGCTCAAACAGCACAGTATAACGCTCTCGAAAAACGGTGCTGTCTTCATAAAGCAACCGAATATTGGGGAGAGGAATTTTGACGACCGTTGTAGTTTTGTAGGCCTCTACAAGACTGGGAAAGGAGCGGCACGCCTGCCCCCAACTTAGGGGTAAGTTACGCATTCCAAAACAGCTGCCGGGATAGGTCATGGCAATCACCCGATCCAGCGGGGTACTCCGCACCAACACAGGCCCTCCCGCCAGAACCACGTAGAGATATTCCAGGGAAATATCAGGCTGAAACGCTGTGTAAATGGGGCGACTAGAATACAGCTTCTCATGACTGACATGGTCCAGTTCAATACGGCTACTGAGCCAACTGGTGTCTAGCCCCCGAAAGAGATAGTTCTCCTGGGCAAGGGTTTGAATCAGGTCAAGTTGTTCAGAGTGCTTGGCTGTTTTAGCCATGTCTTGTGCTCTTAGCTGTTCTCACTCTTATTGTAAGCGGATATACTTTCAAGGCATAAACACATAAAAATGTATCTCTTTCGTAATGAGATTGCATTAGTTTCACCGACCACCGCAAATTCTGCCACCAGCTTTGGCTGGCTTATAGCTTTTCACCCGCTCGGTTGGATAGGAGATGGGTGTGTAGAATTGCGTCCGGCATACCCATTTTCTGATTAAGTTTGGGTTAACTAAAAAACGGGTGCCGTATTTCCAGAATCTCAGGCAGAGCCCGGCTATCTGGAAAAGACCACACCCGTTTTTGAGTAAATCAGGTAGCGCTAAGGACACGTTTTAAAACTTGCTGAAAGGGTTATTTTTTGTACGCTTCGCACGAAAAAACAACTCTTAAAGCAGGCCCTAAAACGAGATGATCAGATAGCCGTCCTGAAACTTGGCCCCTGTTACTTGTTTACCTTTCAGTTCCGGAGGCAGAGCCAGGTTGTGGCGCTGATCTCCCGCTTCTACCGTTACCTCCGGGCCATATTGGGTAAGTTTGACCTGAGATTTGTCGAAGCCTGGGAGAAACAGAGCAACTTTGCGTTCAGATACGTTAACGGCGATCGCTTTCGGTACCCCTGTTCCATCTGTTAAATCGGGTAGAGCATTTGCCAGAGGCTGCCAGTCCTGGCCAGGGTAGTTGGGAAGCGCACTGACAGAGAGCGGTTCAAAGGCTGATGAGATCACACCTGCATTGTTGGATTGGTTAAGCACTACGCCCCCAACCGTTAGCCCGATTTGCTGGGCCGCCCCCCAGAGATACTTGGCTGTTGCGATCGCCGCTTCATCCTCTGTGGTTACCAGATAAGCCAGCATGCGCTTAGGGTCAGTAACGGCGGCCTTCCCCTGCTCCAAAATATTGCCCACTTGTGTCGCTTCGGCGTTGGAGAACAAATCTCCTGACCAGTTTACATTCAGCACCGCACTGGAAACGGGTTGAATGAACGGCGACAACGTTTTATAGAAGTCTGATTCTGTCAGTACAGTGCGAAACCTCCGCACGTACCAGGTGGCAATTTCCGGTGTCCCTAACATCCGGAGTGTGTTCTGGTCCCCCGCTCCGTCGTAGACCACAACGTCGTAATTACCGCTGGCATCAAACTCGCGCAGAGCGTTTAACGCCAAGGCCGAATCCATCCCCGGCAAAATGCCCAACTCCTGAGCGTAAACCCCCTTTAGAAAGGGGCTGCGCACATACCGGGCTTCCTGCTGCTTTAACTCATCCCAGGAACGCTCCAGCAAGGCGGTGGATTGCAATTGCAACGCCTTTAGATTCGGCGCAATATTCACCGGCTCTGCACCAACCGCAGTACCCAGCAACACGCCAAAGGCAGGAGACGGATCTTGAGTCGCTAGCAGAACCCGTTTACCCTGGGCTGCCAATTTATGAGCAGCGGCGATCGCCACCGTCGTCCGTCCTGTACCGCCTTTTCCCAAAAACGTCAGAATCAAACTCATGCCATGTTGTCCTGATAATGGATGCTGCTAGATGCTCAACCTGGGATGAGGGTGCAGAAGGAAACAGGGCGATCGCGCCAAATTTATGAGCCTAGCTCATAAACTCCAACTCATCCTCAAAGAACCAGCTTGAGAAGTTATCCTCAAACTTTACAATGATGCCAATGCCACTGCCATCTGTCATTTTGAAGCCTTCGATTACACCCGTCTGCCCCAAATGATTGATGACTGCCTGGCTGGCCCGATCCCGTAACCGCCTTACCCGCACTTGTTGACCGACTTGCATCTCCGTTACAACCAACGAACAAACATTAGTCAGTGTATCAGCGTATCGGCTTTCATCCATGGGTTTTTCAAGGGGCTTTCAAGAATGACTAACTCCTGACAGATGACAGAGTTGTAGTATGTAAGTTGTCAAAGACGGTAACCACGGCAAAGCAGACCATGTTAGCTAAACGAATTCTTCCCTGTCTGGATGTGAAAGCAGGGCGTGTTGTGAAAGGGGTGAATTTCGTCAATCTACGGGACGCTGGAGATCCCGTGGAGCTGGCACAGGTTTATAACGAAGCCGGAGCCGACGAGCTTGTCTTCCTCGACATTACAGCCACCCACGAAGATCGTGACATCATCTACGACGTGGTTTACCGCACCGCCGAACAGGTCTTCATTCCCCTCACGGTAGGCGGCGGCATCAGCTCCTTAGATACCATCAAAAAGTTGCTACGCGCCGGGGCCGACAAGGTCAGCATTAACTCTTCAGCTGTGCGTGATCCCGATTTCATTAATCAGGCCAGCGATCGCTTCGGCAACCAGTGCATTGTCGTCGCTATCGATGCCCGTCGCCGCGAAGACCCCGAGAACCCGGGCTGGGATGTGTACGTCCGGGGTGGCCGCGAGAACACTGGCATTGATGCTCTGAAATGGGCCAAGGAGGTCGAGCAGCGAGGTGCAGGAGAACTATTAGTGACCAGCATGGATGCGGATGGTACGCAAGCCGGGTATGACCTGGAACTGACACGGGCGATCGCCGACCAAGTCCAAATTCCCGTCATTGCCTCTGGGGGAGCCGGCACGTGCCAGCACATTTATGAGGCCCTCACGGACGGCAAAGCAGAGGCCGCCCTACTCGCGTCACTGCTGCACTACGGCCAACTGACGGTCGCTGAGATCAAGTCCTACCTGGTGGATCATCAGATCCCCATGCGGAACTAGAGTACGGTGTAGAGATCGCTGGCAAGGTTGGTTTTTCGTACACAAAGCATATGAAAAACTAGCTGTTAAAAGAAATTGATTTTTGAAAAGCCCCACAGAATGCGGCTTTTCAAAAATCAACTTGTCCTATCCAGCAAGCGAAGGTTATACAAGTTTCGTGGGTTCAGCTCCGCCTCACTAAAAAATTACCAATACAGTAGAGGACACTCTTCTAAGGAACTGTTACAATACTAAATATTAAGATAAGTAACTGATCTTTAGAATGATTTTTATCCTGCTGGTGGTCGTTGTTCTCGTGGCTTGGGCGCTGCATCTGATGCAGCAGGCCATGGATCATCGTGAATTTTCTCTAATGCTGGCAGGGTTCCTCGTGTCTGTTGCCGCTGCTGCTCTGGTCGGTGTTTACTTTTTAATGGGTCATTTCGTCGGTTACATGGATCAAATGGCTCTACGCGCGGAACTCAATGAACAGTATTACGAATACACAGGCTTTGTTTTCCCGGATGAGCTGGTCATCGAGGAGCGTTTGGGCGATCGCTCCACTCTCCTCTCTCCCCCCATCTCCATCGCAAACTCAGGCTCATAACCAACATTAAGGCTCACTTCAACTCAATTGAATATCCATAAAAAGAAGGAAGCAGCTCTTTGCACTGCTTCCTTCTTTTTATGGATATTCAATTGAAGCTCTGCTCACCTGCCGCAAATCTATTTTTCCCCCTCATCCACAGGCCGCGTTTCAAGGGGCAAGAAAATCGTTAATACCTCTCCTTGATGAGGACGTTGCCGCACAATGAGCTTACCACCTAAGGCCTGGAATAGATTTTTGGTCACCGCCAGGTTCAGGCTTAAGCTACCTGTCTCAGGCTGGAACATCAGCAGTTGCCCCAAAGATTTCAGAGGCGTCATCGGTTGATTTGCCCCAAAACGATGACTGCTGGTTGCAGCTTCCTCCTGCACGTGGGATTGAAACTGGAGTTTGAGCTGGTGCCCAGCTAATGTCACATCAACCTGAATATGGCTAGAAGGCGGCAACGTTTGCGTAATGCGATCGAGCAGTCCCGTCAACACCTGATCCAACATGGTGGGATCAGTAACAACCATCGGTAACTTCTGAGGTAACACCACGTCCAATGACAGGTTGCGCTGACTCGCCAACTGCTGCCAGCGGGGAACATGCTGCTGAAAGAGCTGGGTCAATGAAATGGGAGCCAAAGGAGTCAGGGGGCGATCGCTGCGAGTCTGTTGCAACTCCACGGCCCGGAAAATGAGATTAAACCGATCAATCTGCTCGGTACATTCCTGGTCAATGACTGACAGCCGTTTTAATACATCTGGGCTGAGGTCTTTACGCTTCAGCAGCAAGCGTGTCAGGGTACGAATCGTGGTGAGGGGCGTGCGAACCTCATGGGCGATCGCCTGCAACAACTCTGTATCAAAACTCTCAGACTGGGTTAACGCTTCCTCCAGAGAAGGTTGAGCAGTCTCTGGTTTTATACTCTTCCCGTTCTTGGCACCATGGCCATTGGAAGAGCCATTAACACCAGGGTCCTCCTTCAGGCTAGAGTCAGTCGAAGCTTCAGACAACCGGAAGCGATCGGAAATGCGGGCCGAACCCTCTTCCAGTTCCATAGGTTCTGGCAGAAGCGCCAGCATGAGTCGATTAAACTCTGCAACCCTACGATAGTCGGGTTGGGCCAGATTGGCAGATTCCATCAAGCGTTCCATCTTCTTCAAGGAAGAAGAGCCTGTTAATAACAGACGGATGCGTAGCGCTTGCCAGGAACGGGTAATCACCTCTGGGTCAAAGGAACATAGAAATGCCGGAACTTTATCTGTCGTTTCGCCCAGCACCATCACCAAGCTCAAGGCAGGGGTTATCACCAGACAAAACTGTTCGTTACTTAAAGGATCACTGGGGATTAACGGTACAGTGGCCGTCTTTGTAGAATCTAGCTTTTCTCGGTCTGCAGAGGGCAGTAACCGAAACGGCATCCAGGTGTTACTCCACAGCGGGCTGGCAGTAAACGTCCAGGTAGCGATCGCCCGCTGCAACTCCTGTTGGCCCAATACAGGAACCGGGCCTGACAGGATAATGCCCGATTCCGATAGTTTCCCAAGTTCTAAATCACGATGCAGTAGCAAATTCAGCGCGGCGATCGCCCCGGCCCACTCTCGCTCGGCGCGGACACGATGCTGTGCTGCCGACCGCTGCGGCTGAAACAGAGGTTCATCCTGGCTGACGACCTCACTTAATGTGGGCAAATACCATTGCTTCACGTCCTACCTTTCCTCGGCCACGGCTCCGAATGGATAGTGGTGGAGTACAAACCTTAAATTAATACGCGATTAATTATTGAAGGCAGTATACCCTGTACTCCACATTCCTCTCTATAACGAGCATACTCGCCACTCGATGACAGAGCCTAGCTAAACAACCGCCCCTTCAGGTTCGGTTCCCCTCGTTTTGATCTTCACATTGGACGGAGACAGGGGGTGCAAATCATCCCCTCTCTTCGTCTAGAAAGCTACACCCCTGCCTCATGACATAACACGATGAAGTCGTGATGAAAGCGAGCCCATCATTCAGTTCGGTTATCACGATGCGGTTGCCGAACCTTTATTCCTTTTAAAACGTCGATGATTATAAGGCAGCGTCAAAGCTAGCTTGCACCTGTGTCTTTAGAGCTAGAACATCCGGTGGGTTGTAGTAATCGTACTAATGGTAAGACTGTAATCCTTACCCGCGCGCATTTATTCCCCTTCGTAGTTCACCCGTCCGGATGATTCCGCCCCCCTTTACTGGAGTTTAATGTTGTATTACCATTGTAATAGACCAAAGTCATAACCACTTCGCATTTGTCTGTTCCGAGTGTAGACAGGCTCTCAAAGCTAGGCCAATATCGCATCTATTTATTACTCAGTTTTCAAAGGTCGAGATGCAAGGGTTACGGTTAGGGGTCGCGATAGGAGATAAAGCCCTAACCAAAGCCGAAGCTTGAAGGAATTTGATTGTTTGCTTGCCCGCTCTCCCCTTTGCCTGCTGTTAGTTGTTTTGTTCACCTGAATTTCGCTTCCCAGTTGAACGGTTATCTCCCCTAGTTTTTTCCGCCCACTGCATGGGTGGCTTCCTTGTCTTCTCTGGGATCAGGTTTAGGATTCCAGCCTTATTTCCTTTTTCCTTTCGTGTTCCGTTGTGATGGAGTTAAGTGGCGACCATGACAATTGCAAATACATCCCCGACAGAAACCAAGCCCCTCTTCACAGCAGATATGGTGCGGACCTATCTGCATGAGATTGGTCGCGTCCCTCTGCTCACCCACGAACAAGAAATCGTGTTGGGTAAGCAGGTTCAGCAGATGATGAAGGCTGTCGAGATTCAAGAAAAGCTGGCCAAGAAGTTGGATCAGCAACCTACACAGGCGGAATGGGCCGAAGCTGTGGGCACCTCTGAAGCCGAACTAGAACGCACCATTCGCTTAGGGCAGCGGGCGAAGAAGAAAATGATCGAAGCCAACCTGCGGTTGGTAGTCGCGATCGCGAAGAAATACCAGAAGCGCAATCTAGAGTTTCTGGATCTGATTCAAGAAGGGACTCTCGGGTTAGAGCGGGGGGTTGAAAAGTTTGACCCGACTCGGGGTTACAAATTCTCGACCTATGCGTACTGGTGGATTCGTCAGGCCATTACTCGGGCGATCGCCCAGCAGGCTCGCACCATCCGCTTGCCAATCCACATTACCGAGAAGCTCAACAAGATCAAGCGTGTGCAGCGGGAACTGGCCCAGCAACTTGGTCACAGTCCCTCTCCTGCCGACATTGCTAAAGCTCTGGAGTTAACTCCGGCAGAAATTCGTGAGTTTCTGCTGATGGCTCGGCAACCTGTCTCGCTCGATCTGAAAGTTGGCGACAATCAGGATACGGAGTTACAAGACCTCCTCGAAGACGAGGATGCCTCTCCAGAAACCTACACAGTGCAAGAGTCCCTCCGGCAGGATATTCAAAACCTACTGGCGGAACTCACCCCCCAGCAGCGCGAGGTGTTGGTGTTGCGCTTTGGACTGGAAGATGGTCACGAGCTCTCTCTGGCTAAAGTCGGTCAGCGGATGAATATCAGCCGCGAGCGCGTGCGTCAACTTGAGCGCCAAGCCCTCGACCACCTGCGGCGGCGTAAAGCCAACGTTCGCGGTTACCTGGCTAGCTAGACCTTGATTATCTCTTGAGTGAACCTTCGGGTACAGCTAAGCTGTACCCGATTTTTTTGCACCTTCTCAAATCAAACCCAGAACTCTCATTCCACAGCCGCTTTGTGGCGACAAAATGACTGTTTTGGGTTTGCTGCAAGACGTAAGCCCATTTTTCGATGACCATACTGCGGCAGCATAATCATCAAGGGTTTTGTGAATGTTATAACATCCCATCGGGTGAGCGCTGAGCTCGCCCAATTGGGTGTTTTGCGAAGATGAGCGATCGCATTACCTTACTAATAAAGGAAATGCATACAAACTATCGCTTCAAGGTTAAGGAAAACTCAAATGCATCCATCAACCAGTAGGAGTAGTTAGAATTACTTACTCTCCACGACACTTTGAACGGACAGTTTGCGAAGTGTCTCAGAAGATACCAGAAGGGCCTCATTTCATGAATTAATAACGGTAGAGAGCGGCTGGCGAGCTCAACAGGTTACAAAGTTTTGTATCCGAGTGAGCCATAATTCATTGATTCTTAATTGATATTTAAGATGCAATGGATCTCTACCTTTAGAAAGCATTCTGTGAAGGAGAAAGCTGCAAAAATAAGGCCAATGTTTCAGCGTTAATCGCTTGAAGTGATCCCTGCTGGTCCCTCCAAGCAACGTAAGCAGAAACGGCTCTTTAGCTGGTTCCCTTGACAATCGCTTTCATATCGAAATAGGTCTTAAACCGAAGACCTTTGGATGTTTCCTTTGTTGAAATTGCTCGGTGATTGCCTAATTTCAGTTAATTCAGAAACTTTTGAAACATTTTTCACAAATTTCTGGAATTGAGCAAGCAATCGCTGTAGTCAAAACCACTAGATAAGGTTGTTGCAATCCCTGAAGCCTCTACAAAGATGGCTTGAGATATATTGCATTGCCTATCTTTTGAGCCACTCATCAGCCCTTCTCAAGAGCGATGAATCTTATATCAGGCTCAAACTACTGTAAACATTAGATTTATATTAAGGAGGTCTGCGGTGCTAACGTTATCCAAACGCCCTACTCTTAACTGGCAAACTCTCCTAAATCGCGTAGAAAAACCTTTAACAGCCTTGGTACTAACTGTAGGCCTGACCCTGGTGGCTGTCGGCCAGAGTCATGCTCGTACGGTGACACCTGATCTGGGATCAACTGAGGTGGCAACGGCTAATCCCGGTCTGACGGTGAGCCAGCGTATGGCTGACGGCGTTTATCTGTTTGGCCAATCTCCTGAAGCCTTCCAGAACGGCTCTGAGTACATTGTGTTTGAAGTGAATCAAGATCAGGTAGTTGGTGCTTTTTACCTCCCCAACTCTTCTTTTGATTGCTTCACCGGAGAAGTTGGAACCCGTCAATTGAGTCTGAATATTGTGGATTCCTACGATCAAACCGTACATCCCTATGCCGTTGCCATGCGTGCCGAAGGTTCGGTAGCCTCTACAAGCGACGAAGCTGCACCGATGACTCTGGAAGGATTCCATCAAATTGCAAACCTCAGCGATCTGGATCAACACATTCTCGACACCTGCCGAGCTGATCTGTAGTTACAGCGATCGCAACCAGATATCAGGATAAAAAAAGAGAGAGGGGAAGCGTTGATTCCTCTCTCTCTTTTTATTAAGTAAAGTGAATGGCCCACAACTTTGTAGAAACTTCTAACGGAAAGGTTTGTAGAAACACTATAGAAAATGAAACATTTCATTTTCTATAGTGTTTCTACATGATTGAGGAGATAGAGAACATAGGTAACCAGCTATCAGGGTTGGTGATGAATTGGCGATCGCTCAAACTAACGCGAATTTGCAATAGACCTCCACGACTCTGTTGTTAGGGGCATGAATTGTTGTGCAGCGAATCCCCGCAGTAGTTCACACCAAAAGTTTAATGTGTGGAGAAGGTTTAATCTAAACTTCCTACCCAACTCAAAGTCAGGATACTCAAGAAAAAGGGGTTGCAATGCAACCCCTTTTTCAGTGTTAGGCGTTCACCGTTTGGTTACGATGCTCTCGCATCGAATTCACAAACTGCTCAAACAAATAGTCGGCATCGTGAGGGCCGGGGCTTGCTTCTGGGTGATATTGCACCGAGAAGAGTGGCAGAGTTCGGTGACGAATGCCGGCTACTGTGCGATCGTTCAAATTCAGGTGAGTAACCTCGACATCAGCATCGGGAAGAGAGTCAGCAGCGATCGCAAACCCGTGATTCTGGCTGGTAATCTCCACCCGTTGTTGAAGCCCTGCCGGCTGATTTAACCCACGATGGCCAAACTTAAGCTTGAAGGTTTCAGCCCCCAGGGATAGTCCCAGGATTTGGTGCCCCATACAAATACCGAAGACAGGTTTTTCAGCACCCAGAAGGGCTTTCGCTGTATTGATCCCCTCGGTTACAGCCGCAGGATCCCCAGGGCCATTTGACAGGAAAATGCCATCCGGGTTGTATCCCAAAATAGTTTCGGGAGGCGTGTCTGCTGGCACGACAATGACGCGACACCCATAACGGGCTAACCGTCGCAGAATATTCCGCTTGATCCCAAAGTCGAGAGCCACCACCGTCAAGCGTTCGCCAGACGGAGCAGGAGCGTCGGACTCGGCAAATTCCCACACCTGATCTGTGGGTTCATCCCATTCATAAATCGTCTTAGTCGTCACATCCTTGACCAGATTTAGACCGGCCATACTGGGGGCTGCCTGCACCTTCAACAACAATTCTCCGGGATCAAGAATCTCAGTAGAGATAGCCCCATTCATCGCTCCGGTAGAGCGAATCTTGCGAGTCAAGGCGCGGGTATCAATACCATAAATGCCTGGGATGTTGTGCTGCGCCAGGTAATCTGGCAAGGACTGGGTAGACCGCCAGTTACTTGGGCGCGCGCAGATGTTGCGCGCGATCGCCCCCCGAACATAGGGCCGCGCCGATTCCTCATCTTCAGGATTGACTCCGGTGTTACCCAACTCCGGATAGGTGAATGTCACAATTTGCCCACAATAGCTGGGGTCTGTTAACACTTCCTGGTAACCCGTCATGCCGGTATTAAACACGACTTCACCAATGACAGTGCCGCTGGCACCAAACGAATATCCTCGAAAAACCGTACCATCGGCCAGTACCAGAAGTGCGGGAGGGGGAGTTGCGATCGCCATGAATCTTTAACCTACGTGCTTAGTCAGTATACTGAGCCAGCCATGCTCTTAACCAGCGATATTATCGTAATGGGCCTGGGGAATTGTAGTAATACCAACGGTATTGATTCATCGTTGAGCTTGTATCCGCAACGCGAACGCTCATCAGCTCCAGCAGAACGGGTGAAGCCAGATGGAGCTGAGATCGCTAGCTCACCGTCTGATTCTTTTGCGCAATGGGTCATCAACAGATTCCCCCCTTTCACCAAAATTCCTCAAAAACGGTTCATTATGGCGCAGTGGCACAAGGTTTCGTGGGCGATCGCCAGCTTACTGGCTGGGGTTAGCGCGGGTTGTCAATCGGTTCCACCCGAATCGGCAGCCACCTCTAGCCCGGTGCCTGTTGTGACTCCCAGCCCAGCAGCTTCCACACCCGCAGCTAAACCTACGGTGAACCTCTACCAGCGGGGGTTAGATCGCGGTGGCAGTGCAGCAACCCTCACCCAGATCGCTCAATCACGAGATGATTGGCGGCTCGTTGCTACCCGTTGGCAGCAGGCCATTGACCAGCTCCAAGCGGTTCCTGCCTCCCATCCTGACCATAGCAAAGCCCAGCAAAAGATTCGCGAGTACCAGCGCAATCTAGCGATCGCTCAGGCTCGGTCGGTTCGCCCCAATCCCCCTGTCACTCCAACCAATCTGGCAGAAGCCCTTGGAAATTCTGCCCCAAACCCCCGTCGCTCAGCCCCTGCGCCCGTAGCACAGCCAGCCGCTTCGGCTCCGGTTCCTGCCCGTAACTCAGCCCCTATCCCCAGTGCTGAGGGAACGGGATTCCGAGTCCCGATCGTACGCCGAGCGGGGGGAACTCCCATTATTAATGTCACCTTCAACGGTAGCACTGCCTTTCCCATGATTTTGGATACCGGAGCTAGCGGTACTGTTATCACAAGGGAGATGGCTCAACATCTACAGGTTCGCGCTGTCGGGCAGGCCCAGGTGAGTACCGCCAGTGCTTCCAATGTTTCATTTCCTCTGGGGTATGTAAACTCGATTCAGGTTGGAGATGCCGTAGCTCAAAATGTACTGGTGGCGATCGCTGGACCCAATCTAACTTACGGACTACTTGGGCAGGATTTCTTTCAGGCCTTTGATGTCACCATTCGAGAGCAAGAGGTAGAATTTCATCCTCGATAATCCTATCCAGCGTCATACGCTCAAAACCAAAGAGTTCATGTTTGAAAAACCGCCGAGAGCGTGGCGTTTCAAACATAACGGCCCTCACTAGATTGAGCGATAGCCGAAACAGCAAAGCCTGCATTCCGGTAAAGAATGCAGGCTTTGCTGTTTAAAACACCCTGGGCATTACGCTTTCAGAAAGGTTGCCAGGGATTCTACTTTGTCCCAGGCTGCTCCGCTCTTTAGAATGTCACGGGCCAGGGTGATACCATGGGCGATCGCCGTTTCCAGATCCCCGGCTGGCACTTTCCCGCCCACTTTCAACGCCAAAGCTGCATTCAGCGCAACGGCATCCTCCTGAGCCTGGGTACCCCGTCCCTGTAAAACATTTCGGAGAATATCAACGTTGTCATCTACCTCACCCCCCTTCAGCGCCGAGGTGGGAGCCGGGGTCAAGCCCAAAGCCTCTGGATGAATATGATGGGACGTCAGAGCATGACCCGATACAACCGATAGCACCGTCGCATCTGCTAAGCCAGCTTCGTCCAATTTTTCCAGGCCATGCAGCACAACGGCTTCCTGCATCCCCAGCATTTGCAAAGCTTCGGCTACGGTCTCCACAATGGAAGGGCTGAAAACCCCGATCACCTGTCCGGTTGGGCGTAAGGGGTTAACCAACGGCCCCAGTAAGTTAAAGACTGTGCGTACTTTAAGGGTTTTGCGGAGGGGTACGACCGCTTTCATAGCCGGATGCCACCCGGGTGCAAAGAGGAAAGTAACGCCCACAGACTCCAGTGCTCCCCGCACCTGTTCAGGATGCGCAGCCAGATTAATCCCCAGACCCTCCAGCACATCTGCAGAACCGACTCGGCTGGACGCAGCCCGGTTACCGTGCTTGACGACACAAATCCCCGCTGCCGCTGCAACAAATGCAACGCACGTCGAAATATTAAAGGTAGAGGCACCATCCCCTCCGGTACCACAGGTATCGATGCGGGGCGTAGGCAAGCCATCCAGATCGAACTGCCCACCAACAGACTGCCCCTGTAACACCTGGGCCATGCCTACTAGCTCGCTAGCAGATACCCCTTTGGATTGGATGGCCGCCAGAATGGCCCCCGACAGCACTGGAGGAATGGCCTCCGCTAACCATCCCTGCATCAGGGTAGCGGCCTGTTGGGTGTCGAGCGATCGCCCGTCCAGCAATTGCCCCAGCAAACCCGACCAGTCTGCATCGACCAGGGGTAATGGCGGTATCGTTTCAGTTGGCGAAAGGGGAGAAACGCTCATGGGTTCAGACCAAATCAGGATGACAGAAACAAGGAATTAAGAGACTTTAGAATCAGGATAGAAGGTCAGAGAAATATGCCCCTGGAAACGGTTTTTTAGGGCTAAATCCTGTCTATCGAGAGAACACCCAAAGATCTCCTGAACTGTGTATATCACCAAACGTGAGCTTTGAGAATTGACTTGTATAACCGTAGGAGTAAGCCTTACCGAAGTACCAGATAAATCCAGGTATTCCAAGAGCGAGCGGCTATACTGAGTAAAACAAAAGTTCTGTCGTAAAAATTTCAGACAATCCTTTTAATAAATTGTGGAGATAGCTCAGTTGAACACTCACGAGGAGACACAGACTAGTTTTAATCGCCAACTTAGAAGTGTCCAACGGGATGTGTTACGGATGGGGGCGTTGGTGGAGCACTCCTTCTTGCTAGCGCGGCGATCGCTCTTTGAGCGAGATCTGGACGCCGCTAAGCAAATCGCCATTCAAGACAAGCAGATTGACCAGTTCTACCGCCAAATCGAACTCGATTGCGTTAACTTGATTGCGCTGCAATCGCCGATGCTCCACAACTTGCGGTTGCTCAGCGCCATTATGCAACTGGTGCGCGATCTCGAACGCATTGGAGATTATGCCAAGGATCTGGGTGAAGTTGCAGTCAAACTTTTCCCGTATCCCGTTCACCCCTGTATGGGCCGCATTCAGTTAATGTCTGATCGCTGCCGAGCTATGTTAGCGATTAGCCTCGCCTCACTCTCCGACCTGGATGCCAAATCTGGTCTCGATTTGAAGGTGCGAGACGATGACGTTGACACCGACTATGAGGAAGTCTACACGATGCTAACTCGCCAGCCCAGTGTGCAGGGTTCGATTGAACAGATTGTCCTGATGGTGCTGGCGATCCGCTATCTAGAGCGTATGGCCGACCACGCCACAAACATCGGCAAACGGGTAGCCTACGTCGTAACAGGGCAACGCTAACAGCATCGTCGCGTAGAGAGGGTGACCCCATTCGACGATGCCGCTAGTGCTTAAGTTTGAGGAGCGGCCGCTTCGTGACTACCCCTTACAGGGTTAGAACTAAGGAGATTTCCAGTAATGAAATTACCCCCAGAATGTTGGTGTTTTGCCCGCGAAGCGGGCAAAACACCAACATTCTGGGTAAATTCTTATGCAGAAACCTCCTAAGCCAGTACTCGCTCCGGTAGCAGCGTAAGGATCTCGACCCCATCCTGGGTTACGGCGAGGGTATGTTCAAACTGAGCCGACAATTTGCGGTCTTTGGTAACCGCTGTCCATTTGTCTTCCAGCACTTCTACTTCGTAGGTACCCTCGTTGATCATCGGCTCGATGGTGAAGACCATTCCGGGACGCAGCTTGCGTCCCTTGCCAGCCGTACCGTAATGAGGAACCTGAGGAGCCGTATGAAACGTGCGGCTAATGCCATGACCTACAAAATCACGCACCACTGAAAATCCAGCAGCCTCGGCATAACTTTGAATTGCAGCGCCAATGTCACCAATACGAGAGCCCGGCTTAACCGTAGCGATCCCCCGCATCAAACACTCTTCAGTCACCTCGACTAACTTACGGGCCAGAGGCGACGGCTCACCCACAAAAAAGGTTTTAGATGTGTCACCATGATACCCATCCAGGGTGGGAGTCACATCAATGTTAATGATGTCTCCCTCTTGAAGGACTTGCTTGGCATTGGGGATGCCATGACACACCACTTCGTTCACACTGGTGCAGATAGATTTGGGAAAGCCGTGGTAGCCCAGGGGCGCACTCTTAGCTCCGTGTTTGTGGGTCCACTCCTCGGCTGCATCGTTCAGTTCCAGAGTACTGACTCCAGGCTTCACCATCGGTTCTAAATAGGCCAGCAATTGGGCAGCCAGTTGCCCTGCCTGACGCATCTTCTCAATTTCTCGGCTTGATAGTAAAACGATGGTTTCGTTATCCATGAAGTCTTTAACTCAAATTCCCTTCTTTACTTTACAAGACAGACGCAAAAGTAGCTGTAGCCAAGCCCGTTTGGAAAGACTGATTTTGCTGCATCATGCGCGCGGCTCCACCTCATCTAGTCGGGCCGGACCGGGGCACTAGAGATGCTGTACCGAACTTTAGAGTGCCCATTTTTGCGTGTACTTCGACATCAGCAATAGACGGTTGCACAGGTCATGCTTTGCATTCCCTCAAAAACACTCTTCAAGCAAGCTCACGTATAGTCATAGCGATCCAATACGAAGTCCACTGTAGAGAATCCGTTACAAAGGGAGATGCCCAGGCAGTGGGCATCTCCCTTTGTAACTACAGCTATCTAAGAGGAGCGGATAGGTGCTTTGCACCTATCCGCTCCTCTTAGATAGCTGTAGTTATGCGGTTACTCTGGTTGATTCGACATATCAAGCCACATCTCCTCGCTACCGTGGTGAGCGGTCTTCACCCATTTCAACTGTTTAGGCCGAATTGCAATCCGCATTCCCATAGTGGCGATGATAGGGAACCAGTGGAGCATGTAGAGGGAGCCCTGAATCGCCTGCAGCAACGTCCGCCAACGTGCTTCTGTAGTGTCCGCCGCAAACGCTCGATTGGCCTGATACTTCTGAACACGGCGTAATCCTACGTACATTCCTATCATCGACATGCAGACGGTGAGGGTCGTGAGTGGGGAGAGCAAAGGCAGACGGTTACGGGCGATCGCCATCACCAGATCCGGCACCGCCGCCTGGGGCACGATATATTGCAGCGCCAGAGACGAGATAAAGTCGAAGGTTTTGCCCATACCCATACGGTTCCGAGCTAATAACCGCCAGTAGTCCAAAGAACGCTGATAGCCGCCCTCCGCCCAGCGGTTGCGCTGGTGCCATAACCCAACGGTATTGGTAACTCCCTCCTCAATGACTGGAGGATCCAATAAAAACTCAATATCCCAATGAGCCAGATGCAGCCGCAGGGTGAGATCCAGGTCATCAGTAATGGTTTCCTCATTCCATCCGCCGCACTGCTGAAGGGCTTCGCGGCGCACGAACTGACCGTTGCCCCGCAATTCTCCAAGGCCACCAATGGCAATGCGTTGCTGCTGGTAGTAACTATCCAGGGCCATTTCCGATACCTGGCCCCGTAGCCAGAAGTTAGAAACGCGACGCTTACCTTCGGCTTGGGCGATCGCCTTCCGCACCTGTACAGCCCCAACCTGAGCTTCATCAAACAGGGGTAACACCCGTCGTAACAAGTCTTTAGGCACTTGAGCATCGGCATCAAATACACCCAGGAATTCGCCTTTGGCGAGTTCCACCACCTGATTCAGTGCGCCAGACTTACCTCCCGTTGCATTCACACCTCGACGCAGAACCTTGAGTTGCGGATAGTGTTGGCGCAATTGGTCAAGCACTTGGGGTGTGCGATCAGAACTGTTGTCATCAACAACCCAGAGTTCGTAGCGGCTCGTTGGATAATCTAAATCACACAGGGTTTGAACGAGATTCGCAATGACGGACTCTTCGTTCTTAGCAGCCACCATCAGCGAGACAAAGGGAAGCTTTTCGGGATCTTGCTCCTGCAAGGGCATTGGCAGAGTACGTGGAGCCGAAATCCAGAGCCGCAAAAGATGCAGCCCAAACATAGTTGTCAGCGCCCACACCAACCAAGTGCCCCAGGAAAATAGATGCAGGGCAATAGTCCCACCCCAAATAGCGGTGAGCATCATTGCCGCTTTACGACGACGGCCCACCAGCCCGCGCTGAAAAATGGAAAGGTGAGAGATATAACTATCCGCTGAAAGCGAAGTAGCCCAATCGGGCCCATCAGGAGAGTCAGCAGTTGACCAGGGAGTATTCGGCATAAGCTCAATCGGTATCTACCCGAGGGAATAGGGCAGCTTGTCTCCAAACGTTGTTTAATTAAAGCCCTGCTTCCATCTAATCAACCCACCCGGTCTATGGATATAGGGAGAACCCCCATAAAGAACCGTCCAAACGCCACCGGAAGACATCAGGTGTAGGCCGTAAGCCAGATGGATCATTGAAACAGGTACCTGCTAAAGCTAGGATTTTCAGGGAACGTTAGGGAAAAACCTGCATTATCTGTGTCAGGAAATGTTTCGAGAGTCGAACTTTTATTAAAAAAAATACAATTCAGCAGTAGTCTACACTATCCCGTTGTCTAAAACATGCCCTGATCTTTAACCTGAAGATCCTGGTTCTTTGAATGCGTCCCCGGTATCCTGGGTGAGTGATTTGCATTCGCCCGATGAGGCAGTTCCCATGGCCTGGCAACGTCCTGATGGTCGCCGTCCTGATCAACTCCGTCCTGTGCGGTTTGAACGGCGCTTTACCCGGTTTTCTGCCGGATCTGTTTTGACGCATTTTGGAGACACGCAGGTACTCTGTACCGTCAGTATTCAACCTGGGGTTCCCCGTTTTTTGGAGGGCACTGGCCAGGGCTGGCTGACCGCAGAGTATCGTATGCTACCGGGGGCCACTCCCCAGCGCCATGCCCGCGAAACCATGAAACTATCGGGCCGTACCCAGGAGATCCAACGCTTAATCGGTCGGAGCCTGCGTTCTGTGCTGGATATGAAGGCCTTGGGAGAGCGTACGCTGCTCGTTGATGCGGATGTTCTTCAGGCCGATGCTGGAACCCGTACGGCATCCATTACAGGAGCCTATGTAGCTGTGGCAGACGCCGTGTCTACATTATTGGACAAAGGAGCGTTAGAGCGATCGCCCATTAAACACGCCGTTGCGGCTATCTCTGTGGGTCTCCTGGAGGCCGAACCCTTCCTAGACCTGGCCTATGAAGAGGATGTGGCAGCCGAGATTGATTGCAACGTCGTTCTTAACAGCAATCTAGAACTCATTGAAGTTCAAGGCACCGCCGAGGAGGGCAGCTTTACACGGCAGCAGTTAAATCAGATCCTCGACCTGGCTGAAAAAGGGGTGCGTGAGTTATTAGAGTTACAACAGCAAGCTTTGGTGGGGAGTTGAAAACCATTGTCGTCAACTCCTTTAGGCCCTATTACTTTTCAAGTTTGACTTGCGAAAATTAGTCCTTTAGCGCTCAGAATCAGTCACATCCATTTTTCCGGGATTCCGAGCGTCACTCAAACGACTCAGGAGGCTCAACAAATGGTTGCTCAAGCTGAACCGTGGACATACCGTCCAGATCGCTTACCTGATGGCCCGAAAGGGCCTCCCCTCTGGTTACTCAGCCAGTGGATTTTGCGCCCCTGTCAGTTAATGGAGGAAAGCGCCCGTCGCTATGGTGACGTCTTTACTGTGCGCTGGACACTGGCGCCCGCCGTTATGGTCAGCCATCCCCAGGGCGTGCAGGAGATTTTCCGTACCGATCCGGCTGAGTTTGATATTGGGCAACAAAACAGTATTTTGCAGCCCATCGTGGGAAATGACTCGCTGCTGTTGTTGGATGGCGATCGCCACCAGCGCCAGCGCCAACTCCTCATGCCTCCCTTCCACGGCGAACGGATGCGAGCTTACGGCGAGTTGATCGAGCAGATTACTCGGCAAGTCTTTGCAACCCACACCCACGATGGATTTTTCGAGGTGCGGGCTGCTATGCAGGACATCTCCCTAAAGGTCATTTTGAAAGCTGTATTTGGCCTGGTGGAGGGAGAGCGGTATGAATACCTGCAAACCCTGCTCAAGGCTTTACTGGCCCTATCCGACTCCCCTATCAAAGCCAGTCTGCTGTTTATCCGCTCTCTCCAGCAGGATTGGGGAGCCTGGAGCCCCTGGGGTCGCTTTGTGCGCCAACGGGCCGAAATCGATCAGCTGCTATATGAGGAGATTCGTAATCGCCGCGCCCATCCCAATCCCGAGGCCGAGGACATTCTCAGCCTGTTGCTAAGCGCCCACGACGAGGAGGGCAATAGCATGAGTGACCAAGAGCTCCGGGATGAACTGGTCACACTGCTGATGGCAGGCCACGAAACCACGGCCTCTGCCCTGGCCTGGGCGTTTTATTGGATCCACCAAACCCCTGGCGTTCTGGATACCTTAAAGGCTGAATTGGCGACAATAGACCCGACAGACTTCGCGAGCATCGCCCGTCTCCCCTACCTCAACGCCATCTGCCAGGAAACCTTGCGGATCTATCCAATTGCTCCCATTACCTTCCCCCGTTTCACCCGTCATCCCTTTGAGTTGATGGGCCAGCCGATTCCTCCGGGCACCTTGTTGTTTCCCTGCATCTACCTGCTGCACCGCCGCCCTGATCTCTATCCAGACCCAGAAACCTTCCGCCCAGAACGCTTTCTGGAACGACAATTTACGCCTTATGAGTTCATCTCTTTTGGGGGTGGCAACCGACGCTGTATTGGCATGGCCTTTGCGCTGTACGAAATGAAGCTGGTACTGGCAACCGCCCTCATCCATTGGTCCTTAGAGTTGGCCCCCACGAGCCCACTTCGCCCCATTCGTCGGGGTGTCACCCTGGCTCCCCCTTCCACTTTGCGCATGCGAATTCGTACATAACAAAAAGCGCAGTGCTTTGCACCGCGCTTTTTGCTTTTATTTAGACCTCTACATGAATCGTTAAGCTGCTCAGCGATTCATGCCCTTGAAAACGAATTCGTGGAGGGCTACTCCATTACTGAGCTACAGGAGCAGACAGCAAGTTGTTCTGAATCATCTCGCGATACTGGCTCTTCTGCTTAACACCCAGCATCTGTCCAACAAGCCCTTTGTCTTTAAAGAACTGAATGGTTGGCGTACCCGTGATACCGGCAGAAGCCGCAATATCTGGATCTTCAACAATATCCACTTCAACGTAGTGAATCTTGCCCTCGAACTCGTTCACCACCTTTTCCAAAATGGGCTTCAGCGTGTGACAAGGGCCACAGGTCGGGGAGGAGTACTTGACGACAATCAGGCGATCGCTATCGTGATACAACTTCCGCAGCGCATACCCGCCCACATGGTGGGTACGATTAATGTCAAACTCTACGACCTGCTCAGATTCCGTCTTAGGATCTTCTTCACAGGGCTCCTCAGCCGCCTCAGGCTGATGGAATTCTTGAATCAGTTCATGCTCGGAGAGCCAGCGCTCCGCCAGCAGGGCGGCCATACAGCCTGTCCCCGCCGCAGTAATCGCCTGACGGTACTCATGATCCTGGACGTCGCCACAGGCATAGATACCCGGTACATTCGTCTGCACGTCATGTTGGGTCACGATATAGCCCACATCATCCAGGTTTAACTGGCCCTTGAACAGGCTCGTATTGGGAGTGTGGCCAATGGCGTAGAACAGGCCTCGTACAGGCAACTCCGTAACTTCATCTGTTTGGCTATTGCGGACCTGCAGACCTGTCATCAGTTCACCATTACCCACCACATCAACCGCTTCGGTGTACCAGTGAACGGTGATTTTAGGATTAAACAACACACGGTCCTGCATCGCTTTGCTGGCCCGCATGCGATCGCTCCGTACCAACAGATGCACATGGGAACCGTACTTGGTCAGGTATAGAGCTTCTTCCGCCGCCGTGTCTCCGCCACCAATAACAGCCAGTTCCTCATTTTTGAACATGGGGATCGCACCATCACAAATGGCGCAGGCCGAAACGCCCCGGTTCCAATATTCCTTCTCGCTGGGCAAGTGCAGCCGCTTCGCCGTAGCTCCTGTAGCGATAATGACGCTGTGGGCGTGCACCTCGCGCTCCTCCGAGCGAATGACAAAGGGACGCTGGCTGAAGTCGACATGAGTGACATCTTCAGTCACCAGTTCTGCGCCCCAGCGCACCGCCTGGGCTTTCATATTTTGCATCAGTTCCGGCCCCGTGATGCCATTGGGAAAACCGGGAAAATTTTCCACCTCAGTGGTCGTCATCAGCTGCCCACCGGGTAGCCCGCCTGCCTGAAACCCCTCAAACATAAATGGTTTCAAGTTCGCCCGTGCTGCATAAATGGCCGCTGTATAACCCGCTGGCCCAGAGCCGATGATGACAACGTTCTCAATCGTTGGGGATGACATCTTCAGACAAACTCATAACGACTACGCTTAAATCAGTATAACCGGAGGGAGAGAAATTGTGAACGAGTGATTTGGGTCAGAAAGAGAGGATTACGTCAAACAAAAATTCCCTTGCCCAATTGGACAAGGGAATTTGGAATCAGGAGTTCACCACAGCGCCGTCTTACCTCAGTTTTTGACCTGGAATAATTCCAGGTGGGATTCTTGGCCTTGATTTAAAGTTTCCGAGTACATGCTCGGTATACTGCCATCAAGACATCTCGAGTCCCTTGTGCGTTGAGTTGTAGATCATAAAACGCTATTGGCAGTCACCAACGCCGGAGCAGAACTCTCAACTATTGTAGCGAGTTGGTGGGCGATCGCCAGTAAGTAAATCTGTAGAGATGCTGACCTGATTGGATGGTTTTTCATTCCTCCAAGCGGGGGATGCGATCGCCGTCAGGCTCTACACAAGGCTTTCGGGCCATTGCTTTAGGTGCAATCCTGCCGTATCACTCATGCAAGTCTCTGTCAGTTCACCTGTTCTAAAAAGGGCAAGATAGACTTGGAAAGTTGCTAGCTCTGGGCGACTGAAACTACGCCTGGAACCAGTTTGTCTATGGACAATGGAACCAGTTTGTCTATGGACAATGTGTCCTGGTAAAAGCTGGAGATAAAGGCGGTTTTGCCAGGCTGGGTTCTTGGGCGCGCCCCCAAAACTCAGCATGACAAATACCCCTAGAAAAATCTGGCATGGAACGAGCAGTACGCTCCTGACGATCGTATTTCAGCAAAAACATGATTTCAAAACTCTCTCGATTGAGTCTAATGGTGGCTCTCCTATTGGGCTGCCTGGGCCAGGTGCCCACAGTGGCAGCTCCGGCAACGGTGCAAACGCGAGATGCCAGGGCCTGGGTTAACGTTCGGACCAACCCCAGTACATCTGCGTCTGTTGCTTATATGGGGCGTGGGGGCGATCGCATCGAAACCCTACGGGAAACCCGTGGCAATGATGGCTTTACCTGGCATTATGTTCGATTTGAATCTGGGGCTGAGGGTTGGCTCCGGGGCGACCTGATTCGTCATTTAGCCAGCAATCCCGGCAGTACCATTCAGTCGGGCATCTACTGGGTTGGCCCTCAAGGTATGGGCTTACGGGTTGAAGGTTCGCGTTACCAGTCTTACGACGAGGAAGGAGCACAGCCGTGGCGACCCATATCTGAGCTACGGGCCGTACGTGAGGGAGTTGTCTTCGATGGCTCCCAATACTGGTGCCTCTCGACCTTACCGATGCCGCGTAGTGGACTTGCTACGTGTACAGCCAGCGGTTGGGTACAGGCAGGGCGATAGGATTTCTGTCTGATAAGCAGTTCTAGTACAGCAAAACGAAAGTTTTGTAAGGGGTGAAGGGGTAAAACCCCTTCTTGGGGGCTTCGCCTCCAAACCCCCATGTTGCAAAATTTGGTGTTTGCAACACTAGTTCTGTTTTCAGGGTTGTCTTTCGTACACGAAGCGTACGAAAGACAACCCTTCTAAACTATTTAGGATTGTGGATTCAACACCCTATCATTTTTTGTGGGAGTAGGGGCTAAACGCCCACTCCCGCAAAAAGTTGTTTGATTTGTGTTCCTTAGAACTGGCAATTACTAAGCCTCATCGTGGAATAAGGATAGGCTGGGCGATCGCCCAGACCGATTAACAGTTTGTTACGTGCGCCCTAGAATAAGGGCAGATGGATCGGGTTTCCCTTCCATCCATGCATGACTTCAATCGCCACACCTATGTCTGAATCACAGCCCATATCTGAATCACAGGCTATTCCTGTGCCTACCACCTCCGAGGCCGAAGCTACTCCACATACTGCCCCAGAGCCGCCTCCCAGTTATGTCAAATTAGCCATGCGTAACATGGTTCGCAAAGGTGGAAAGTCCCTGTTCCACTTTGCCCTGACGGCCAGTGGATTGCTATTGCTTTTGGTGGGTCTAGCCTACCTGACGCGATGAGTGAAGTTCATACCCCCCTTCAGGTTGAGTTGAATTTCCAGGCTCCCTTTTTTGGAGACGACGAGGCCGTAAATGACTCCGATAGTGCCGCAGGCCCCATTGAGGAGGAAACCTGGCAACAGTGGTTCGAAGCCTGGCTATCGCATTTACAGATCGATCAATCCCCTATTAATGCCTACGAGCTCAGCCTGCGGCTGACTGATGATGCCGAGATTCAAGAATTGAACGCTAGTTACCGCCAAAAAGACCAGCCTACCGATGTGCTGGCTTTTGCGGCTCTGGAAGTGGATTATCCTCAACCCGAGGAGATGCTGGAGGAGATGCCTTTATACCTGGGCGATGTCGTTATATCCGTGGAAACGGCTCAGCGACAAGCAGAGGAACGAGGACATTCACTGGAACATGAGCTAGTCTGGTTGAGCACTCACGGCCTGCTGCATCTATTGGGATGGGATCATCCGGATGAAGCGAGTTTTCAGAGCATGGTAAAAGAACAAGAAGCCTTGTTACAGACTGTGGGCCTCAAAATTCAGTATGATGACCCCCATGATGAGTGATAGTCTGAACCAAGGATTTCCCTCCAGCTCATTGCCTGCTCAGTGTCCACCCTAAGATGCCATGGATGAGTACGAGGTTTCAGAAAGCACGGGTTCCCGCGGAATTGTCCCAGACGCAACAGAACGTATCGGTGCCCCTATGACACAACAACTCTCGAAAGAGACTCACCCCAATGCTGCTAAATTTGCGAAGCCCAATCGTGACCTGGCCTGGCAAATTGCCCCGAGTCTATTCTTGAGTTTCAAATACGCCTGGTCTGGCATTACTTACGCTTTCTTCACCCAGCGCAATTTTCGAATTCATCTATTAGTGGGAACTCTGGCGATCGCCCTCAGCATCTACCTCGCCCTTAGCCCCATCGAAATTGCCGTCATCGGCCTCACTATCGGTGCCGTCCTCACCATGGAACTGCTCAACACCGCCCTGGAATCGGTGGTGGATTTGACGGTGAAGCAGACTTACCACGAACTGGCTAAAACAGCCAAGGATTGTGCTGCAGGAGCAGTGCTCATCTCAGCTCTGGCCGCTGTGCTAGTTGCAGGTTCGCTGTTATTCCCCCCTCTGCTCCATCGGCTAGACCTGCTTTAATCGAATTCGGGCTTTCGTCAACACTATTTGCCCTTTCTCTGCTGATCTCCTCCACCATGATTCTCGTTATCGACAATTACGACAGCTTTACCTACAATCTGGTGCAATACCTGGGAGAGCTGGGTGCTGAGTTGCCCGTCGCCCAGGATATTCGCGTCTATCGCAACGACCAAATCTCATTGGATGAAATTCGTAGTCTGAAGCCAGATGCGATCGTCATTTCACCAGGGCCGGGTCGCCCAGAAGATGCTGGCATCTCTCCCACAGTCATTCGAGAGTTGGGGCCGACAACCCCTGTTCTGGGCGTTTGCCTGGGGCATCAGGGCATTGGTCTGGTATTTGGCGGAACCATTACCTCAGCCGGTGAACTGATGCATGGTAAAACTTCTCCGATTCATCACACTGGGGTGGGCGTCTTTGCTGGGGTCGAGAACCCGATGCAAGCAACTCGCTACCATAGTCTGGTCATTGAGCGCGAAACCTGCCCGGACGTGCTGGAAATCACAGCCTGGGTAGAAGATGGCACGATTATGGGTGTCCGTCACCGGGAGTTCCCTCACATCCAGGGCGTACAGTTCCACCCAGAGAGCATCTTGACTGAAGCTGGAAAGGAGCTGCTGAGAAACTTCCTTTCTGCAATTCCCAAGGCTCCAGCGCTGGCTGGTATAGGAAGCCGCGAAGTTTAACTCCTTCTTCGTGCTGTTTAGTTCCGCTGGGTGTGTGGTGTGTTTTGCACACCACACACCCAGCGGAACCAAAGTATATGTGACGCGGCTATATTCTGGCACAAGGGGAGGGGCGATCGCCCCTCCCCTGTAGGCTAATAGTTGTTTTGTCCCCTGGCAGACGTTTTGCGCGCTCTGTTCAGGTTCCTGTTGAGGTAGGTATGAAGCGACGCAAGTTTATCCCCTATGCCAGTGCAGGGCTATTTTCCGCCCTGGGTTCTAGTCTGCTGGCTCAAAGAGCTCAGGCTCAGGCTTCCGGTGTGACAATCCAATCTTTAGGGCACACCTGTTTTCTGTTCACAGGGGGCGGCCGTCGCATTCTGGTTAATCCTTTCCGGCCTATTGGTTGTACGGCAGGTTACCGGGCTCCGCGTGTATCTGCTGATCTGGTGATGATTAGCAGCCGCCTATTTGATGAAGGATCACTAGATGGACTACCCGGCAACCCCCGACTTCTAGCTGAAGCCGGTGCTTATGAAATCAATGGGTTGCGAATCCAAGGCATTGGTATTGACCACGATCGCCAGGGTGGCCAGCGTTTTGGCACCAACATCATCTGGCGCTGGGATATGGGCGGGCTCAACATTACGCACCTGGGAGGCGCGGCTGCCCCCATTGAAGTAGAACAACAGATTCTCATTGGCCGTCCGGATGTGTTACTGGTTCCCGTTGGCGGTGGCCCCAAAGCCTATAACGCTGAAGAAGCCCGTCAGGCTATCCAAACTCTCAACCCCCGTATCATCATTCCAACCCAATACCGTACCCAGGCAGCCGATGCTAACGCCTGCGAGATTGCAGGTTTAGATGAATTTCTCAGCGTGATGAGTGGCACACCCGTACAGCGCCGAGGCGATTCTCTATCCGTCTCGTCGGGTAGCTTACCCTCTCAAGGAAGCCGCATTGAGGTATTAAGTTACCCGTTCTAAGGGCTACGGCTTCAACAGTTCGGGTTGTTCTCCTGTTGGTTTGAAAAAAGGAGAGGTGGTGCGATGCACCACCTCTCCTTTTTTCAAACCAACGTTAACCGTCCATAGCGCTGCGGAGAATCAGCTATCCCAACTTGTCTATTTATGGGGGGACTCGCTAGGATTGGGAATCAAGGCCTGGTCTTTATCCTAATCCTGTAGGTTCTACATCTCATGCATCACTCGGAATTTGCTCAGCGACGCGAACAGTTGATGACTCGTATCGGCAAAGGCGTAGCAGTGTTTCGCAGTGCGCCTCTGGCCGTGATGCACAATGATGTGGAATACAACTTTCGGCAAGACAGCGACTTCTTCTATTTAACGGGTTTTGATGAGCCACAAGCCGTCGCTGTGTTAGCTCCTCACCATGAGGAACACAAATTTGTTTTATTTGTACAACCCAAAGACCCCGACAAGGAAACCTGGACTGGTTATCGGGTTGGCGTAGAAGCAGCCAAAGAACGCTTCGGGGCCGATGCTGCCTTTTCCATCGAAGAGTTGGACGAAAAACTATCCGAGTATGTGAAAGGGGCCGATCGCATCTATTATCGATTGGGTCGAGATTCCTCCTTTAACGATAAGCTGCTACGTCTCTGGCAACGGCTTATGGCCACCTATCCCAAGCGCGGCACTGGCCCGATCGCCATTGAAGACCCCGGCCCCATCTTGCATGGAATGCGCCTGTTAAAAAGCCAAGCTGAGCTGGATCTGATGCGTCGCGCCGCGCAAATTGCAGAAGAAGCGCATAATCGAGCGATCGCCTACGCCAAACCGGGCGCTTTCGAATATCAGGTGCAAGCCGAGATTGAACATACTTTCCGGCTTAACGGGGCATCGGGACCGGCCTATCCCTCCATCGTGGCCTCTGGAGCCAATGCCTGCATCCTCCATTACACCGAGAACACGCGTCAGATGCAGGACGGAGAGTTGCTGCTGATTGATGCTGGATGCGCTTACGGCTACTACAACTCGGATATTACTCGCACCTTCCCCGTCAGCGGGCACTTTACTGAGGAACAGCGCATTCTATACAGCATTGTGCTGGAGGCTCAAAAGCAGGCGATCGCTCAGGTGCATCCTGGCAACCCCTACAGCCAAATTCATGACACCGCCGTTAGCGTTATCGTGGATGGCTTACTGGATTTGGGGCTACTCCAAGGAGACAAAGAGGAAATTATCAAAGAGGAGAAGTACAAGCCTTTCTACATGCATCGCACAGGTCACTGGTTGGGGCTGGATGTGCATGATGTTGGCGTCTATCAACATGGTGAAACGCCGCACACTCTGGAATCCGGCCAGGTAACTACGGTGGAGCCCGGTATCTACATCAAGCCCGACATCAAACCTGCCGAAGGACAACCGGACGTACCCGAGCGCTGGCTGGGTATTGGCATCCGCATTGAAGATGATGTGCTGGTTACAGCCGAGGGGTATGATGTGCTGACTGCAGGCGTTCCTAAGGAAATTGAGGATTTAGAGTCCTAAAACCCCTAACCAGTAGGCTATGGGGATTGTGATTATGACGCAGTCCTCATAACCAGTTGAAACTTTTATACCAGCCTTAGAAGTGACGCATTTTGTTATGTGTGGTGGGCTTTGCACACCACACATAACAAAATCCTCTATCGCTCAGCGGTGTATTGAGCTAATACCAGAGGACGTCGGGAGTTTGTTCAAAAGCGGTGCGGATCGAATGCTCCCATTGCTTACGGATGTCTTCGAGGTAGCGATCGCCCGGCTGCAAGGTCAGTTGATGCTTCACGACCAGACTATCCGCTCGATACATCACCAGATTAATCGGCGGCCCAACGGAAATATTGGACTTCATCGTTGAATCAATGGACAGGAGGGCACACTTAGCAGCATCTTCTACCGATGTCTCGTAGGTCAGGATGCGATCCATGATGGGCTTGCCATACTTGGTTTCACCGATCTGGAGAAATGGGGTTTCGCGAGCCGCCTGAATACAATTGCCCTGGCTGTAAATCATATACAGCTCGGTCTGTTCTCCCTGAATTTGCCCGCCCAGCAAAAGAGTACAGGTGTAATCAATACGATCCCGTTCCAACCAGGGCCGCTCAGTCTCCTGGATCTCGCGGATTTTTTTGCCGATGTAGCAGGCAATCTCATACATCGTTAGCAGCGAGTGAACGTTTTCGTTTTCGCCAATTTTTAAGTCCTGATGGAGGGCATGGATAACGGCCTGGGTAATCGAGAGATTGCCTGATGTGCAGATTAAAATAACCCGCTGCCCTGGCACCGATAAGTCAAATAACTTGCGGTAGGTAGAAATATAATCCACCCCAGCATTGGTTCGCGAATCAGCGCCCATGACGAGACCACTGCGGGTCACAATTCCAAGGCAATAGGTCATACGTCTTCACTCAACACCTGTACCAATTCAATATGAAAATGCACCTAATGTTCTACGTCCTGCTTAGGCAGCACCCAGAATATTAGGCACATCTTCATAAGTTATTCTGCATGCGCGATGCACACACAAAATAATTGAAATTGGATGGGAAACCAGAGGTTTTTCATCCAGTAGGAGCCAACCTAGCTAAGGCTTTCAGTCAGATAGCCAGCCGTAGCCTCTACAAGAGCGATCGCATCCTCATACACCATTCGAGTCGGCCCTAGCATTCCAACACTGCCTGCTGAGGTTTCGCCACAGTGATAGATTGCCGAAATTAGCGTGCAACCCTTCATGGGCTCCAGGGGATTTTCAGAACCGATGCGGATCGTGACCCGGCGATCGCTCTGAAGATGAATCGGATCAAAAATCAACTCGCACAGTTGCTCCTGTTCCGACTCCAGTAGATGGACAATGGGCTGAACCTGCTGCACTTCAGCAAATTCAGGCTGACGTCGCAGTACCTCAGCAACCCCCGTTACAAACATCTGTGAGGCAACAGAATCCATTGAGCGCCGATGCATTTCTGAGAGAGCATGACGCATCAGCTCAGCATACTGATCAAATTCACGGCCCAATTCACGCCAATTGAGGGTAGCCGTATCTGTGGGCGAACGGCCTCGTAAATGTTGATTGAGGAAATTGGAAAGCACCTGCAACTCTCGATCCAGCAAGTCAGGATCGGGGGGATTATCCGAAGCTGGCAGATCAATCACAATGGACTGGGTTTCGTAAGAATCCAACACGCCAATCATCATGAGCCGGCCCGGATCTACCTGCACCAGTTGCAGATGGCGCAGGCGAGCCGCTAGAACTCGTGGCATGGTCACCAGGGAAATATAACCACTCAACGTCGAGAGGATTTGAGCGGCCCCTCGCAAGATAGCTTCCAGGCTGTAACCATCTGGTAGCAGCTTGCTAGAAAGAACGCCATCAATTTGACGGGCTACCTGCTCCGATGGCGTTACCAGATGATCCACATACATACGATAACCATTGTCTGAAGGCACCCGCCCCGCCGAGGTGTGGGGCTGAAATAGTAACCCAGACTTTTCCAGGAAGCCCATTACATTACGAATCGTAGCTGGGCTAACGCGGGGCTGAAACTCTTCAACCAGGGCCTCTGAGCCAACAGGCCGCGCCGTTGCAATGTAATGGCGTACTGTTGCTCCTAAGACTCGCTGTTGCCGTTTATTGAGCTGAACCGGAGCATCCATTCGGAAAATCTTAAATAGTTTTTAAGGTCGTGAGCTGATCGTAATTTAGCGCTTCAGGGTTTGTCCATGGGTATCTATGAATACCCTCGTTCTCGATAGAGCCATGAAATTGGTTGGCGTTTCCCTCCAATCTCATGGCTCTATCCAGCAAACCCATCAGTACTGAGGCACAGAGCGATCGACGTAAACAGAGTAGGCATGGATACCCCCCGCAATATTCTTCACATTGCTAAAACCTTGGGACACTAACCACTGGCACATCTGTGCAGAACGCACACCATGGTGGCAGAGCACCAGGGTTTCTTTTTCTGGGCTCAAGCGCTGATTAACGTTTGTAGACCATTCCCCATATTGACTGAGGGGGAGGTTGATGAAGGTGGGGAGTTGGGCGATCGCCAACTCCTCTGGTTCCCGCACATCAATCAGTTGAAGGTCAACTGGGTCTTCTGCTAACCGTTGTGCCAGCTCTTCAACACTGACTTGTCCAAATTCCTGACCTGTCATGACGTTTTCCCCTGGTTTAAATGTCTACTGCCCAAATTCCTGGCGGGCCCTTTCTACCAATTCGGCAGTGACAGTTTCTAATTCTTCATCCCGAGCAATTTGCTCAATTCGAATACGTGCCTGGGCACGAACAAAAAAGGGAATGTTATTGAGCTTTGCCTTAGCGTCAGGCGTCCAAACCGGGTAACTCATATCAAAGTTTTTAATCACAAGCCATTCATGTATTTCCCATCTTAAGGCAAAGCACTACCCCCAGGGGTTGTACACATTTGCCTCCACGCAAGGAACATAACGCGAATGAGGTGTTTTGCTAGATGTGTTTCACACACCTAACAAAATACCGGTATAGAAAAGAGGCCCCCCGAAGGGGACCTCTAAAATGAACCAGAACTAAGGATTAATCCAAATCTGGCATTGCCAATACGGGTTCGGTCTCACGATCGATACCTTTCTCGAAACCAGCGGCAGCAGCCCGAGCACGACCCGCGTGCCACAGGTGACCGACCAGGAAGAAGAAGCCCAGTACGAAGTGAGAGGTCGCCAACCAGGCGCGAGGAGATACATAGTTAACCGAGTTAATTTCGGTTGCTACACCACCCACAGAGTTCAGAGAACCCAGAGGAGCGTGAGTCATGTACTCAGCCGCACGGCGAGCTTGCCAGGGTTGAATATCGTTCTTGATCTTGTCCAGATCCAGACCGTTGGGACCACGGAGGGGCTCCAGCCAGGGACCCTGGAAGTCCCAGAAGCGCATGGTTTCACCACCGAAGATGATTTCACCAGTAGGAGAGCGCATCAGGTACTTACCCAGACCCGTAGGACCTTGAGCAGAACCAACGTTAGCACCCAGACGCTGGTCACGAACCAGGAAGGTCAGAGCTTGCGCTTGAGACGCTTCAGGGCCAGTAGGACCATAGAATTCGCTGGGATAAGCGGTGTTGTTGTACCACACCATACAAGCAGCTACGAAGCCCATCAGGGACAACGCGCCCAAGCTGTAGGAGAGGTAAGCTTCACCAGACCAAACAAAGGCGCGACGCACCCAGCCGAAGGGCTTGGTCAGAACGTGCCATACACCACCAGCGATACAGATGAAGCCCACCCAGATGTGACCACCAATGATGTCTTCCATGCTGTTAACGCTGACAATCCAACCTTCACCACCGAAAGGAGACTTCAGCAGGTAGCCGAAGATGGTCACGGGGTTCAGAGTGGGGTTGGTGATAACGCGAACGTCACCGCCGCCGGGAGCCCAGGTGTCATAAACACCACCAAAGAACATGGCCTTGAACACCAGCAGGAAAGCACCTACACCCAGCAGGATCAGGTGATAACCGATGATGTTGGTCATCTGGTTCTTGTCTTTCCAGTCGTAGCCAAAGAAGCTGGAGTACTCTTCCAAAGTTTCGGGACCACGAACGGCGTGATAGATACCGCCGAGACCGAGAACCGCAGAGGAGATGAGGTGAAGTACACCCACTACGAAGTAAGGGAAAGTATTGATAACTTCACCGCCAGGACCGACACCCCAACCCAGAGTTGCCAGGTGAGGCAGAAGGATGAAGCCCTGCTCATACATGGGCTTTTCGGGGATGAAGTGAGCCACTTCAAACAGGGTCATCGCGCCGGCCCAGAATACGATCAGGCCAGAGTGGGCGACGTGTGCACCCAGTAGTTTGCCAGACAGGTTGATCAGACGAGCATTCCCTGCCCACCAGGCAAACCCGGACGACTCCTGGTCGCGATTTCCTGCGACAACGGCATTACTAGAGAGCGTTACCACGGGGAAGTACCTCTTCGGGGAATACAAAGCTTTCATGGGGCTGATCTTGAGGAGCCATCCAAGCACGGATGCCCTCATTCAGCAGAATGTTCTTGGTGTAGAACGTCTCAAACTCGGGGTCTTCCGCTGCTCGGATTTCCTGCGACACGAAGTCGTAAGCCCGTAAGTTCAGCGCCAGACCAAC